>NZ_PTQW01000052.1:1899-2666 GCF_004343725.1 Treponema sp. J25 | reverse complement strand
GAAGCGCTGGTTGGAGAAGAGGGCCTTGTAGCCGCGGTCGTGGTGGTCTGGCATAGGAAAACCATAGCACAGGGAGTGTGGGAAGGCAAGGCTGGGAGGGGAAATCGGGTGCGGTGGGGTAGCGTGGAGAGGGGGCCCAAAAAACCACTGTGCCTGAGAGGAGCGGCCGGGGACCCTGAGAAGGGCCTCTGAAGGGGCGAATCCAGAGTGGGGGGGAGCGCCTGATCGCCTGAGCCGTGGGGGCTGGGGGAGTGGGCCGGGCTCCTAGCCCGGCCTGGGGGTAATGTCGAAGCGGCGAAGGAAGCAGGCGCGAGGGGGAGCCGCGGCGGCCTGGGTGGCGGTTTGGTGCGAGCTGAGCCCAGAGAGGGGCGGGCGGTGCTCCCCCTCTGGATAGTGGGATGACCGGGGAAGCTGGTTCAAGGGCCAACAATCCGGGGGCTAACAGACATGGCGGTGACGATAGGGGCTACTGCGCTCCTACCTGGAGCAGGCTCACTCTTGGCTAACGCAGCTTTGAACCTCGCGGATGATGCGGTGTTTGCAGTCCTGGATGTGGGGGGAGGCTACAAGAGCTGGGAAGAAGCAGAGCTTGAGTTTGGGAAGAAGGCCCTGAACAGTGCGGTGAATGCCATTACGTGGGACAAGGAGCATGGATTTGGGTGGTCCGCCGATGCCTTTAACGCCGGAGTTCAGGGGGGCCTCATCAGTGCGGCGACGGGGATGACTAGTACGTTTACGAGTGGGATGCTGGGCCAGATGAATCTTTT
>NZ_PTQW01000052.1:1559-1829 GCF_004343725.1 Treponema sp. J25 | reverse complement strand
GTACAAAACGGGTTATTAGAGTTGCATCTTGGGAAGAAAGGTGTGACAATAAATGTGGGGATGGGGGGAGCGGATATGAGCCTTGGGACGATAGCAGGAACGATGGTCGGATTGTCTGAGACTATTTCAATATTAAGGATGCGCTTAGGCGGAATAGAAGGTCGTTCTAACTTAAATGCGATTAACCAACTTGGCTATACCAAGAACAAAGAAAATTGGGAACTAGGCATACGAATAAAGACTGACAAACAAGGGGTTGAGTACGAAGAG
>NZ_PTQW01000052.1:0-1474 GCF_004343725.1 Treponema sp. J25 | reverse complement strand
CAGTGGGGAATCTCTGGCGATCGACTTATCTCTGGTATTGGAGAAATGGCGATGGATTATCGAGAGAATGGCGTTGAAGCAACGCTTGCGCGTCTGGAAAATCAAGGATTGCTAGGGGTGGAAAGTGATGAACGCTTTACCCAGCAATTTTTAGATAAATCTACAGAAGATTGGATAACCCGTCGGTATGGATTCGATACTGCTCTTAAACTATCAGTTATGGCTAGTGAAAACGTACGCGCTCTATTTGCTAAAAATGTGGCTATCCGGGAGAAAGAACTAAAGAGCTTCCTTGGCGGAGAAAGTAAACGATTGTCTACTGAAGCTTCTTTCAGGGAAACTGAACTTAAAAAGCTTGTAGATGTTTTGAATGTTCAAGAGCGGTTTACAAATCTTTCTGAAGCTGATAAGAAGCGGTTACTTGAAGCAGGAATCGATATAGATAAATGTACTTCTACAGGGCAGACCATCTTGCAAGCGGCAAAAGCAGTTCTGCTTAAAGTTGGTCCGATATATTTGGATATGCTGCTTGGGCAAGGTGTTGATCGTCTTGCTGGTGGTAAGGGGATTGATTTACCGCCCGGAGTTGCTGGCATTACAGGAAATACGATTGGTGAATTTTTAAGGACCGGTAACGTGTCTTTGCCGTCCTTGGGCTCATTGTGTGAAGATGTCTTTACTGATATAGTATCGAGTGTAATCGGACAAAGTTTCAAAGGAAAAGATGCAAGTCGAGTAGGCGCAGTACTTGATCTCTTTGTTGCGGATTATCAAGCAGCTATTGAGGGTTTTGCTTTTGCGACGAAGATTTCCGGTCTTGTGCAAGAGTATCGAGATGCGCGATATACCGCAAATCTTCCCCCGGAACAATTATTCGAGATGTTTATTGATAAGAATAAGGGGATTGAAATCGCAAGCCAGATGGCAAGCTACCAGGCAGCAGCACAATTTATGGCAAATGGGTTTACGGATATAGACCAGGCCTTGATGAATCAACTGAAATACTGTGTAACTCGTCTTCCTGCTGAATCTCTGGCTCCAGATGCTGTTCAGAGGGCATACAAAAAGGGCGGTTATGTAGGTGTTTTTACTCCTGGTAATTCTGATGAACTTCTCAAAATGATCCTGAACATGACTACTGATGCACAGATATACAAGAGTTTTAAAACGACCGTGTATGGTTTTGAGTTGTATAAAGGTACGGTCTATGTTTCCGGGACAACAACGAATGAAAAACTTAATGATATTTATATGTGGCGAGATAATTTTAAGAATAGATCTTATGACAATAGAGTTGGATGGCAATGGAACCCACAAGGAGGCATGTCATGGTCGCGTTAAGGAAATGTGTGATACTAGCGATTTTGTTCGAGTTCATAAATTTTTCCCCAGCTGTAGCTCAAGAGCCTTTTTTGGATCCTCATTACAAGGAGTATTCTATTGGGACGATATTCGAGCGACACTTTGCGGAATA
>NZ_PTQW01000051.1 GCF_004343725.1 Treponema sp. J25 | reverse complement strand
GCGGTTTTTAGAGGTGCCCTTCCGCTAAAGAAGAACTAATCTGGGCGACCCATTGATAAGGAGTATGCGGCTTAGGAACAAAGGTCCCCACATTGATATGTATTTCCATTTTGACGGCTCTAACAATAGACGTAATAAAATCGACAATAGCTTCTTCCTCTTTGTTGTACTCGTACCCTTCTTCATAGTCTCCAACGGGAAGACCTATCATAAAATAAAATTTTGCTGAACGCCAACCATGATTTTTTGCTTCTTTAAGAATCGCAATAACACTTTCACAGGTTACTTCTTTGTTAAGGGACCATTGCCAATGTTGATAAGGGGTTTCCACCGCAAAGGTAAGGCCGCTTTTCCTTGTTTCTGCAATTTGTTCTAACAGTGGTAAGGAAAAACTTGAAACCTTAAGCGACGGTAATTGAAACGAAATATAACGATGCTTATACGTAGTGTTTAATGCAAAAAGGAGTTCATCAATACCTTGATAGTCCCCCGAAGAAAGCGAGGAAAGGGTAATTTCTCGATATCCCCCCTTCTGAATGAATTCTTTTACTTCATCAACTATAGCATCTGCGTCTTTTTGTCTCATGGGACGATACCAAATTCCAGCATGACAAAAACGACACCCGTTAGGACAGCCTCGCATGATTTCTACTGCCCCATGGTCTTGAACTATTTTTATATTGGGAACAGGAAAAACCGGCACAACAACTCGGTCATTTTTGCCAAAAGTCGTATAAATAGATCTAACCGCTGTTTTTCCAGGCATCCAGATATGTTTACAGTCCCATAAAATTGCAAGCAAATCTTTTTTAGAAGCTCCCTTTTTCTTATGGTCTCTTAATACTTTCACCAATTTAAAGAAATTATTTTCCGCTTCACCAATCCAGAAAGCATCAATAAAAGACTCATAAGGGCTCGGATTGGATACCGCAGGTCCACCCATGATAATAATGGGGTCTTTTTCACTTCGTTCTTTCTTTAAAACGGGTATTTTTCCACTTTGTAGAATAGTGAGTACTCCCGTAATTCCGAGCTCATACCCAAGGGAAAAACCGATCATATCGAGGTCATACAGCGGAATCCCTCGATCAAGAGTGTATAGAGGTATCTCTCGTTTTTTAAGGAGCTCTTCAAAATCGGGGGCAGGACAAAAAACCCGATCACAGGAAACCCCTTCTATACGATTTAAATGGTTATATAAAATTCTAATTGCCTGATTAGACATCCCAATCTCATAAAGATCGGGAAATGCAATGGCCATGGTGAAATCAGCGTCTTCTTTTCGATATATGCCAAATTCACCACCGACATAACGTCCTGGTTTTTCAATATTCAATAAATCACTACCAAGATCAGAAAGAGGATGTATACGCATACAATAAATCTTAATGTTCAAAACGACGAATATAAATACTCTGCAAAATACCTATACCTATCATAGTGGCAAGAAGAGAAGAACCACCATAAGAAAGAAAAATAAGAGGGATACCGGTAATAGGCATAATTCCCATTGCCATTCCTACATTGATAACGAAATGAAAGAAAATAACCGCAGATATTCCGCTTGCAACATATGAACCAAAGGGATCAGAAGTGGTTTTCATAAGAGTAGTACACCGTATAAGAATAACAAGAAATAAAAGGAAAAGTACTATACCACCAATGAATCCCATCTCTTCAGAAAAAATAGAAAAAATAAAATCCGTGCTCTGCTGAGGAAGGTATCGATAATGACTTTGCGTTCCTTGTAGGAACCCTTTCCCAAGAATTCCTCCAGATCCGATTGCAGTAATCGATTGGATAATATTCCATCCTGCTCCACGGGGATCGATAGAAGGATCAAGAAAGACTAAAAGCCGCATAATCTGATATTCTTTTAAAACATGGCGAGCTATAAATGAAAATAAAAATGAACCGGCCAACCCAGAGAAAATATAGGCAATCCAATAAAAATACCGTTTTCGATATCGTAGGTACCCAAAGATTGATAGCACACAAATAATAGCAAAAAGGCCAATAAGCAGAAAATCAACTTTTGTATTAGAAAGGGCATTAATAAAAGGATAGCTACTCTTTAATATATATGATTGCCAAAGAGGAAGAACTGTTAAGATACCTGTGCCTGCAATAAAAAAGGCAACATATAAAATATAGGTAAGACGAATACCTGCAATATACGACATAAAAAGAAAAATGGGTATAAAAACTAGAGCAGTCCCTAGATCCGGCTGCAATAATATGATAGCCACGGGAACAAATATAATAAGAGCAGAAATTATAAAACGATGGGTTTCGTCAGCTTCCCGCCCACTGGAATCAAGATATTTGGCAAGATAGAGAATGGTAGCAATTTTCATAAACTCTGAAGGTTGAATACCAAAAGACCCGATACCAAGCCACGCCCGTGCCCCATTGACAACCTTCCCAAATACAGCGGTATATAGAATCAGTAATAAAAAGAAAAAGTAAATATACTCTACAAAGTCATAAATTCTTCGATAGTCTACAAGGGATAACACAAGACACACTACAATACTTAAAACAGCCCAAATAATTTGACGAATATATTCTGTGGAAACAATATCTCCCGTCGACGTGACTCCCGCAGAAAAAACAAACATAACTCCAAGAATTATGAGGGCCACAGCACTGAGCAATAAGGGGAAATCCATCTCCCCAAGTCTTTTTACGTTCATTCTCTTCGCTCTCTCATAGTGGTAATATGCTGGAATCCCAAAGCTTGCACTGCTTCTTCGTAGGTTTGATTGGCAAATATTCCCTGAAAGATAATTCCTGTAGCATAGGTTGCCCACCATTCCCAGGGATTTGATGCTTCTACAATAACAGCAACCACCACCTGATCCTCCGGATTAGTAGCATTATACGGACCATAGGCAACAAGCCATGAATGCCAGCGATCCGCGAGGCCTACTTCGGCGGTTCCTGTTTTAGCTGCAATCTGGACTGTCTTAATATTAAGAGGGAAACGAGCTGTTCCTTCAGTAACAACGGTACGCATATACTCCCGGGTTGTTTTAAATGTTTCTTCGCTAATCTCCTCGCTTTTATGAAGAATAGTCGGTTGTACTTTTTTCACAATTGCTCCAGAAATAGGATCCCGTACTTCTTTTAAAAGATGGGGTTCATATATAACACCATTATTTATCAACATGGCTACCATATTTGCCATTTGTAAAGGGGTTATCAAAGTAAATCCCTGGCCGATAGACATATTCATCGTATCACCGCCAAGCCACTTTTCATGAAACCGTCGCTCTTTCCACTGGGGTGTAGGAACAAACCCTGGGGTCTCTCCTGGAAGATCTATATTTGTTAATTCTCCTAGACCAAAATCTCGGGCATACTGAACAACTCGCTCTATTCCAAGATAATCTCGTACCACGTTCCAGTAATAAATATCACACGACTGCGCCAGAGCTTGCTGAAGATTTAAATAACCGTGGCCTGGCTTTCTAACCCAGCACCTCCAGGATCTATCTCCATAATATATCTCTCCCTCGCAAAGGACCTTTTTATCAAGGGGGAAAACCTTTTCATTTAAGATAGCAGCGGTCATTATAATTTTAAAAGTAGATGCTGGCGGATAACTCGATTGAATAGCCCGATTCACGAGGGGCCGGTTAGGATCAGCAAGGAGATTCTGATACAATTGGCCTTTGTCATTTCGATTAAAAATATTAGGGTCATACCAGGGATAAGAGACCATGGCAAGGACTTCTCCACTTGCCGGCTTAAGCACTACCGCCGCTCCCATCCGTGGGCCAAGGGCCTTTTCGGTAAGAGTCTGAATGTTTCTATCAATAGTGAGGACTAGATTTTTACCAGAAATTGGTGGGTCCGTGAGCTCCCCCTCTTTTTGAGAGATATTTCGCTCCCGTACATCAACGGTCTTAATGATTTTTCCGTTTTTCCCTCGCAATATTTCATCGTACTGTTTTTCTATTCCCGCTTTCCCAATAATATCACCCTGGGCATAACCTTTATTATAAAGCAGTTTGAGTTCTTCTCGCGTAATTTCTCCTACATATCCAATAACATGGGAAAGACTTCCCGTATCAACATAATTTCGTATTGGCTTCGATTGCCAGGTAACTCCTGGCAATTCATCCGCATGTTCAGCTAGAGAAACAATAGCTTCGTAGGAGACATTTGTAGCTATTTCAATTGGTTGATAAAGGTGATAGTAAGAAGGTGGGACCTTCGTGTTAATTATATCTTTAGAAATCCCTATAATTCCGGAAATCCGTTCTACCACTTGCTGGAAAGAACCTTTGGGAATTTCTGCAGGGATAATAGAAACACTAAAAGAGTCAACATTTAATACTATAGGTTGATTATAATTGCGGTCATAAATTTCGCCCCGCTGAGCAGGAATAGTAATAACCCGTCGTGTAATAGTAGCAGCCTGTTGTCGATACAATTCCCCTAGAATTCCCTGTATGAAAAACAAGCGCAACGCATAAAGAGAAAAAATAGTAATAAAAAGATATTTTAGAACTTCTATTCTTTTAACAGGACGCTCTGCCTTAACATTAATTGGTAAAGCCATTACAATACATTCCTGGGAACCACAAGGATCTTTTTAAACAACTTTAAAAAAGAAAAAACAAAGGGAGCTAAAACCATATTCACTAAAAGCTCTATCCAAAAAACAGGTTCCGTAATTCGATAAAAGGGAAGCATACCAGAAAAAAGAATATGTAAAAAGAATACCACTATAGCCTTTAATATTGTTGTCACTCCTGTAAGGAGTATGGGGAAAATAAAAATATCCAAGTACACAGAACCATTCAAGAGACCAACTAAAAATCCTACTATTGTTCGAATAAGCATATTATATCCAAGAGGTGCAGCCGTAAAAAAATCCAGAATAAGCCCTGAACTAAAACCTGACACCTGACCAACCATAGTTCCATTCGAAAAAGCAATATACACAAGAATGATTAAAGTGAGATCTGGAATAACAGATATAAAAGTGAATTTACTTATTATAGTAGACTGTAATATGGCTGCTATAAAGGTAAAAACCGTGGACCAGATAATAGGTTTAATCATTGGTCTCCCCCCACCCCTTTATCCACGATAAATACGTATTCAAGTTTGGAAAAATCGATAACCGGTGCCAGTTCCAGAGTGATTGAAGTTTCGTAATCTTGAATAATCATTCGTTCTACCCGTCCGATAGGTATGTCCGGGGGATATATGTCACTTAAGCCACTGGTAATAACCATGCTGCCAATTTGAATTTCATCTTTTGCGCGTTTTTTTACATACCGCATAACCACTGTTTTCTGCGCACTTCCTTGCCCATTTACAATACCCTCATAACGACTATCCAACAAACGGGAAGAAACAAAAGAATTACTATCATATATAGGCATCACAAGACTTTCATGAAGTCCTACCTGAATAACCTTCCCCACCAATCCTCGCTCGCCGTCCTGGTATGCAATAACTGCCATATTTTTTTTAATACCCTCGGTCGTTCCTTTATTAACTACAAAACTTGAAAATAGATTATCTGGTTCTTTACCGATGATTTCGGCTACAAAATAACGATACGGTATGGTTTTGCTAAAACCAAGCAGTTCTTTAAGCTGTTCATTTTCTCGTTTAATATATACACTATCTCGTTGAATTCGTTCATATTCTTCAACTTTTTCGAGGAGCGCAAGGTATTCTTTTTTTAAATTCCCTAATTCCTGTACTGATTTTATTGTTTCGGAAACAAAATTAGTCGCCTTATGTACAATATTCCGCACCCCAGAAAAAGTAGAAAACCCTATCTCTCGAAAATCAACAAAAAAACTCCGTGCCGAAAAGAGAAGTAGTAAAAACGAAAAACCTGTTAATCCTACAAAAACATAAAGGGTAGTCGGCACAAGCCGAGACGGCTTCTTCATATTACCTTAGCCCTAAATCCTAACTATTCAGGTTATCGTAAATACTGCGGGTATTATCAAAACCCTTAGCAAGCTCGAAATACTTACCTGCCCCGAGAGCAACACAATCGAGGGGCCGTTCTGCAAGAATAACGGGAACTCCCGTTTCCTTTGAAATAAGCTTTGGTAAACCTTTGAGTAAGGCCCCTCCTCCGGTCATAACGATCCCCCGTTCTACGATATCTGCCGCAAGCTCTGGGGGAGTTTGTCCAAGGGTTCGCTTTATCTCATCCACAATCTGGGTAATAGGTTCTTTTAATGCCTCTCGCACTTCTACCGAATCAATTTCGAGTCGACGGGGAAGACCGGTAATCGCATCGGTTCCCTTTATTTCTACCTTTTCTATGGTTTTGTCCGGCGCGGCATTGCCAATTTCAATTTTTAAACGTTCCGCCGTTTGTTCTCCAATGATAAGATTATGTTTGCTTCGAACGTGCTTAATGATGGCTTCATCGAATTCGTCGCCCCCAAGACGAATGGCATTGGTAACAACCATCCCCCCCAGGGAAATAACGGAAATTTCGGTGGTCCCTCCTCCAATATCACAAATCATATGCCCCGCGGGTTCAAAAATAGGGATATCCGCTCCGATGGCTGCAGCAAGGCTTTCTTCAATAACCCGTACATCCCGGGCCCCTGCCTTATAGGCGCTTTCTTCGACGGCCCGCCGTTCTACTTCGGTAATACAGGAAGGGACTCCAATAACCATACGAGGACGGATAAACCAGTTCCGTGGAAGTACTTTGGAGATAAAGTAACGGATCATCTTTTCAGTGGTTTCCAGATCCGCAATAACCCCATCTCGTAAAGGGCGAATGGCAATAATGTCTCCCGGGGTCTTCCAGAGCATTCGCTTTGCCTCGGCCCCAACAGCCACAACCCGCTTGGTCCCTCGCTCAACAGCTACTACCGAAGGCTCATTAATCACAATCCCCTTTCCCCGTACGTAGATAAGGGTGTTACATGTCCCAAGATCAATACCAATATCAGATGACAGCGTATCGAACAGCTTAAAACCAGCCATGGTTTCCTCCAAATTAATCCTTAACTCTTTAACTCGTTAGCCTCGCTCGGGCTAAAGAATGATCCGGTGCTATACGAAGGGTTCTTCGCCATTCAGATCGAGCTCGAATAAGATCCCCTGCCTCGGCGTACAGATCCCCCAACAAAAAATGAGCCTGAGCATTTTCCTCATTTAACGCAAGAATAGCAAGACATTGTTCAATTGCCTTATCCCGTTCTGTCTTTTTTTGATAGAGCAGCGCTAATTCATATCGGGCCTTTTCTATTACTATATCATCCTGAGAGCTTTCAACACAGCGTAAAAGGTATGCTTCTGCTTGATCATAATTCTCTAGATTCAGGTAAGAACGGGCAATGGCAAGAAGGATAAGATCCGGAGAACCTGAGCTTTTATTCGTCTGTTCAAGAACCTGAGAAAGGGCTGCAATACTAGAACGGTAATCTTTCACCGACGCATAGGCCATACCTAAGTATTCGGCAATATCCTTAAAAGGCGCATGAACCCTTTGGGCCTCTTCTAGATACGTGATAGCCAGATCTGCGTAAGAAGGACCTTTGTAATAGTAGGCTTTTCCTAAAACATACAAGACCGCAGGGTCTTTTTTATTGTGTACCGTGGCTATTTTTCGTAATGCCCATATACATTCATCAAGATAGGTTTGCATATCTTGATCACTTGGCTGAGACATGGCCATCTGATACGCTGTAAACCCATATACGGAAAGAGTAAAGGAATCTAAAGGATGCTTTTCAAGCTTTTTTTTAAGATAGGAAAGGAGTTCGGTGTAGGCACTTTTAGTCCATAATTCGTATATATAGGCCCGTTCGGTAGCTATGGTTTTGCGCCAACGGGTAGCAAACAAGATACCCCCCCCTACAAAGAACAAGAGGAGAGCACTCCCTATGGTTAGTCGAACAACTTTTTTGAGCGCCCACTGTTTACTGTAGGTTGATTGTTGAAGCCTCAACATAACTGTAATGATATAACCCTTTTTTGAATAAAAAGTCAACGAGAAAAAAGGTAATGGACCTGTAAGCCGAGTTCTGTCTTCCCCTTTAAGGGAAGGGATACCATCTATCTTCGATTTTCGTCACCGAAAATCTTCAAGCGGTCTACCCGCGGTACTTCGGAGGGGCCATCCATTCCCGCTGCTTGACCTTGCTCCTGATGAGGTTTACCCTGCCATGCTGTTACCAGTCATGCGGTGGGCTCTTACCCCGCCTTTTCACCCTTACCCCTGCTCTTTCGAGCAGTACCCTGTGCTCGTGCACAGAGGGGCGGTATGTTTTCTGTGGTACTGTCTGTCCTGCTGACCTTACGGCCAGCAAGCCCGGGCATTACCCGGCATCAGGCCCTCTGGAGCCCGGACTTTCCTCAATGAAAAGGGTAAATTTCTTCCCTTTTCATCGCGGTATCCCGATCCATTACCTCTAATTACTCATCAAAATCCATGTCTACCTTTTCGTCATCTTCCTCCTCTTCTTCTTCCTCTTCTTCATCATACTCTTCATCAAGATCAAAATCCTCTAAATCAGAAAGGCTCCCTGCATCTTCTTCGTTAAAGAACTCCATCTCGCCTTCTTCAGATTCTTCATAGTACAGAATTCGCGAACAATAGGGGCAGAATACGATTTCTTCGCCACTACGAACCATGTTCGCAAATTGCACTGGCAGAATCATATGGCAGCCATTACAGACCCCACCTTTAATAGGTACAATTCCAAGCCCCATTTTGTTTCGAATGATCCGTTCAAATTTAAAGACCACTTCAGGATCAAGACCGGCTGTAATCTCCCGTTCCCGTTCTTTAAGGGTTTCCAATTCTGCCCGCTTTTCTGCTAGTTCCTGCTCAATCCCTGCCCTTCGCTGTGCCAGATCTCGCTCCTGCTCTTCTACGAGGGCGGCTTCCCGCTGGATTTCTTCCGACAGAACAGCCAGATTCTTTTCTTCCCGTTGCAGTTCCTTGCGATACTGCTGTTCTTTTTCACTGGCCTCCCGGATTTCCTTGTCGAGGGCCTCGTATTCCCGCTGGGTGGTAATGGTATCCATCGCCTTTTCGGCCCGCTCCCGGTTACTTTCGGCTTCCGCCAGGGATACCTTTAGCTGGCTCACCAGGGCTGTAATACGATCATACTCCTGATTTTTTTCTATAAATCCCTTCTTTAAACGGGTAAGGAGTTCCTGCTGGGTTTCAAGAACCCGCGGAATCTCCACTATATCTTTTTCCAGTCGAATTTTTTCTGCCAGAATATCCTGCAATACCCGAAGTTTAGAAAACACTTCTTCCATCACCATGCTTGTTCCCCTTCATCTAAATTTAATGATCAAGATAATCTTTTAGCTTTCGGCTCCGTTTAGGATGCCGTAGTCTTCGCAGCGCTTTTGCTTCTATCTGCCGAATCCGTTCCCGGGTAACGTTAAAATAGAGCCCCACCTCTTCCAGGGTAAGAGAGTATCCATCGTCAAGCCCAAACCGCATCTTGAGCACCTCCTGCTCCCGGGGTGGTAGCGTTTCCAGAACACTCCGGAGTTGCTCCTGCAACAGGGTAAAGGCGGTTTGATTGGCGGGATTTTCCACATCCTTGTCTTCTATAAAGTCCCCCAGGAGGGAATCCTCCTCTTCTCCAATAGGTGTTTCCAGAGAAATGGGTTCCCGGGCCACATTCTTTACGGACTTTACCTTCTGAGCGGTCCAGCCAAGGCGCTCCGCAATTTCTTCATCGGTGGGCTCCCGACCAAGGACCTGCATGAGCTGTCGGGATTCCCGGACTACCTTATTGATCTGTTCAATCATATGAACCGGCACCCGAATCGTTCGGGCTTGGTCCGAAATCGAACGGGTAATGGCTTGTCGAATCCACCAGGTGGCATAGGTTGAAAATTTATAGCCCTTACGGTATTCAAATTTTTCTACCGCCTTAATAAGGCCTATATTCCCTTCCTGGACGAGATCAAAGAAGTGAAGTCCCCGGTTGGTGTATTTTTTGGCAATCGACACCACAAGCCGAAGGTTTGCCTTGATAAGTTTATCTTTGGCACTCTTCATCATCACCCGGCCGCGGTTAATTTCCTTTGCCATTTTTAAGATTGAATCAATGGGCTCTTCAAATTCAATTTCTAATTGATGGAGTTTTTTTTCTGTTACCTGGATGTGCCGGATCAACTCTTTTATTTCATCCGCCGGAAGGCCAAGCTCTTCTTCTAGCCGTTCCCGCTCATGTTTAATAGTAAGATTTCGACCCAGGGCACGTAATTCTTTTATGGAACTGATTCTCAGTCGTTTTTCAATCCGTTCTTGCTCCCGTTTGTATTTTTTTATTTTCTTTGCGGCCTGAACAAATTTCTCAGAAATACCAGAGATTTCTTCAGGATGGATATCCGCTTCGACCAGAACGGGAATAATCTTTTCTCGTAATTCCTTAAGTTCCGGCGCTTCAAAAATATCCTGTCCCCGGGCAACAAGGTGCTTTTTTATATCCATGTATTGTTTAAGCTCAGAACCGACGAGCCTCAGGGTTTCCTTATAATATTGATTCAAACGACGACGCTCAGCCATGTATTCGGTCATTTCTTTCTTGGAAAGGTTCATCTCCCGGGGGTCCCGCTTCGAGAAGGCCCGCTGAGCAATTGCATAGTAGGCAGGGATAATCATACCGGATTTTCGCACGACCCGTTTAATGATATTTTCCCCTTCCTCCATCTGCTTGGATAGTTGGACTTCCTGCTCAGCGGTAAGAAGATTTTCCTTTCCAATTTCTCGAAGATAGAGCCGGATAGGATCGTCTACAGAACTCTCCTTATCGTTGTATATTAACCGTTTCTTTTCAGGTTCCTCTTCTATTATTTTTTGATCTTCCAGTTCTATCTCATCATCCAAGAGGGGTTCTTCTTCTACGAGTTGGATATTCTGGGATTCTAATAGAGAAAGAACCTCATCCATCTTGTCCGAATTGATAATATGCTCCGGTAAAAAGTCGGACAATTCATCATAGGATAAGATTTTCTTTTCCTTTGCGTATTCAATCAGCTTTACAACTGCCGGATCTAGCTGTAAGTCGGTCATGCCATTTCATCCTTAAGCCGTTTAATTTCGGCATCTATATGCATTATCTCCGCCAGCATATCCTCAAGGCTATCCTGACGGGAATATTCCAATTGGGATTGGGCAAGTTTCAATTTAGTTACCACCGTGGTCCGTTGACGCTCCAGGTGACGAATTCGTATGCGCCTGATACCATCCTGCACAATTTTTTCCGGTTGCACAGAAAAAGCCCCCTCTGCAGTTTTTTCAAGCACGAAATCTCGCAAAAGGGGGTCCTGTATCTGTTCCAAAAGGCTGTCCATATCTTCCCGACCAAGACGGTAACACTCTTCCAGGGACACAAACAATTCTTTTGCCCGCGAATCTTCTACCATATCTGGGCTTAGGTGAGCACGAACAAAGGGATACCACTTTCGCTGGGCTATCACCGTAAGAAAAAGATATACTTCATCGTTTAAGTGGATCGTAGAAGATCGGGAGCTTCTCTGTACATTCCGGGCGCCTTGACGTTCCTCCTGTGTTGTACGATGGTAAAAATCCTTCAAAATCGCCGTTTTTTCTACCCCAAAGGCATCCGCAATCTCGTTGACACAAGACTCCCGCGAAACCTCTGAAGACAGGGTTTCGAGAAAAGGGAAGAAGAAGGTTACCGCATGGCTTTTGCCTTCCGTTCGAGATGTGTCATACAGAGCGCGCGCCCGTTCCAACAGATAATCAAAGTCATTTATAGTATATTTTACATATTTTTGCAACGCCTCTATGCCTTTATTTTGCAAAATCTCGGCAGGATCTTTTAAAACCGCCCCTTCTTCCTCCTTTTCTCTGGGATATCCCGCTACAGCGCACCCAAGGCCTGCCCGGCGACAGGTAAGAATAGCCTTTTCCGTAGCCTGCTGCCCCGCCGCATCCCGATCAAAAAGCAGTAGCACCCTGTCAGCCCAGTGATGTAACAGATGGGCCTGTTCTTCTGTAAATGCGGTGCCCAGGGGGGCCACCGCATTTTCTATTCCCGCCTGATGTAAGGCAATGACATCCATGTATCCCTCGCAGAGATACACCTCCTTCGTACTTCGAATTGCAGGAAGGGCTACATCAAGGGCAAAGAGGATCTCCCGTTTTTTATAGAGCATTGTTTCGGGGGAGTTAATGTATTTAGGGCCTTCTCCTTCTAAAATTCTACCACCGAAGGCTACCACCGTCCCTCGCCGGTCGGCGATAGGAAACATAAGTCGATGGTGATAGAGAGAAACCTCGGGATATTGACGGGAAAAAAGCCCCGTTTTAGCAAGGAAGGCTTCTGAGTAGCCCTTCTTTCGTAAAAAGTGATATAACCAGGTTTTCCCCCGGGGGGCATATCCCAGACGGAATCGCTCTATCATTTCCTGACTGATGCCCCGGCGAGCAAGGTAATCTCGACACAGGGCCCCCTGCTCGGTATGGAGAAGAATGTGATGAAAACTTCCCGCAACCCGCTGATACAACTCTAAAAGGTCCTGCCGTTCCCTGAGGGAACTATCTTTTTCGCCCTTCTGTTCCTGCCCATCGTACTGGACCGGCACTCCGAGTTTTCGAGCAAGGAATTCCAGCGCATCGGGGTAGGACAGTTTTTCCATCTCCATAATGAAATTCACCACCCCCCCACCCTTATGGCAACCGAAGCAATAGTAAAATTTACGTTCCCCATCTACCGTAAAAGAAGGGGTTTTTTCGGTATGGAACGGACACAGCCCCCAGTAGCGGTTTCCCCGTTTTTCGAGGCGCACATATTCAGAAATGATGTACACCGCATCAAGGCGTTCGTGGATTTCCTGAATAGTAAGCTCCGAAATACGAGCCATTATTAGTTTTTCTCTCCTTTTACATACAGGGGAATAGCTCTTGTATGTTCATCCAGGGTTCGAGAAAAATGATGGGCCCCCCGTTCAGGATCTATAAGCCGGAAATAGAGGTAGTCCGTTTTTTCTGGGGACAGAACCGCCTTCAACGCCACCGCTCCGGGATTGGCAATAGGGCCAGGCGGCAGGCCCCGATGAAGATACGTGTTGTAAGGGCTTGGAATCTCAAGATCCTGATAGTACAACACCTTGGGGTGCGGTTTATGGAGTATTTCGGTAATAACGTACTCCACGGTAGCGCAGGATTGCAGGGCCATACCCCGTTGCAAACGATTATAAAACACACCGGCAATACGGGGCGCTTCTTCGGGCAACCGGTACTCCCGTTCCACAATCGAAGCAAGGGTAACCATCTGATGAATACGCTCCGGCGAAAGCTCTTTCTGGTTAGCGGTAAACTCTGTGAAGCGTTTAAAAAAGGTCTGCACCATCATTTTCAGGACCGAAGCCGCTGGATACCGCCAGGGGAAATAATACGTATCGGGGAACAGGTAGCCTTCAAAAGACCGGGCGGGGATCTGGAACTCCCGTAATAGTTGGGAATCCGTTGTAACCTTAATAAAATCCGCCGCCGTACAGATCCCTTCTTTTTCAAGGATTGTTGCTACCTTGGAAATGGTGAGCCCCTCGGGAATAGTTACCCGAATCACCAGTTGTTTTCCCGAGACAAGAAGCTTGTGGAGTTCCAGGATAGAAAACTCATTCGTAAGCCCATAGACCCCCGCTTTAATGGGTTCCCGATCAATACGGATCAGCATTTCCCAGAGCAGGCGAGAGCGAATAAGACCGGCCATTTCGAGTCGTCGTCCCAGCCGAGCAGGGGATTCTCCGGGGAAGACTTCCAGAATAATTCCATACCGCGGATCTTGAGTAATACCGGGAACGCCGAAGGGTATACTCTCAGGATGAACGGGAACAGGGGTGGTCATCAATGACCAGAGCGTTAAAAGGCCCGCAAGGATTCCCAGACATAGAACTATCATAATACCAAGACCCACGACGATGGGCCTGGAATGCTTATTCATCTTCTTTTCCCCTTATTTTGTGTGGTTATCCTTCCTGGTCGCCTCTGAAACGAGGGCTTCCATCTCTGCAATGGAATATCGGGTATACAAAACATTTTCTATTTTTGCAAGCAGGTGAGACTCTACTTCATCAAGATGATCCTCTTCCCGTTTTAACCGTCGAAAGAGGGCGAGAATTTCTTCGAAGGTAAGGGTTATTTCGTTCATAGGGTAATGGTTAGCCCCTCCGTGGCCAGGTGTACCTGTACTCCCGTAATTGCCATCCGTTCTACGTACCAGCGGGCATTTTGCAAGATATTGTAGAGCTTTTTATCATCATAGGTAGGGTCATGATGAAACAGATACAGATTTGCGATTCCCCAGTTGGATGCAAAGTCCACCGCCAGACTAAAGGCACTGTGTCCCCAGTTATATTTTTCTATGGCCTCCCCCAGGGTATATTGGGCATCGATGACGAGGGCGTCCACCCCCCCAAAAAAGGCCGCATTCTCATCGGTCCGCTGAAAATCATCGGCCGAAAGCTCCGTATCAGTGGCATATAAAAAGCGATGGAGCCCGTCGTCCACAAGATAGGCATAGGATGCACCCGGATGGTTCATTTTCTTAAAACTTACCGTGGTGTTTCCAAGGATAACCGGTTCGGTAAGATGATGAAAGTGTTTTTTTGCCCCCATGCTTTCCATGGTGATGGGAAAAGATGGGGGACGCATCTGATGTTGCAGGGCCGTTTCTAACTCCTCATGGGGGGAATACAAGTGCAGTTCCATCGACGGATTATAGGCGGGGCCAAAAAAAGGAAGCCCCTGTATATGGTCCCAATGGAGATGGGAAAAAAAGATATGGCACTCCGAGGGTTTCTGTGTATCCTTAGAAAGGGCTATACCCAGTTCCCGGATACCGGTGCCTGCATCAAAGATAATAAGGGCATCATGGGTACGAACTTCAAGACAGGGAGTGTTGCCACCCACGGTCCCAAAAAGCCAGGGGGGAAGCCGGGAAAGGAATCGCTCTTTACTTGTCGGGTCTTTGATGTCGTCCGGGGTGATTCGTTCTATGATAGCAGAGATTTTACTTTTTATCTGCTGGGGTACCGGAGGAGCCGGTAAAGAGCCCCGCACACCCCAGAAACGAATTTGCATTGCCCCCTCCTACATATTCTTTTCTATTCTTCGGGAAATTATACGATTTTCCTTTCCTAATCGTCGGAGTTCTTCAATTTCCTCGGGGCTATACCATCGGCCTTGATTCATGCCGGGACAGTCATTACTTACATTCTGCCACCGGTCGGCACTGGAAAGAATTATATCCCAGAAGGGGAACAACTGACATTGCAGAGGCCGGGCTTCATAGACGGTACAACCATCGTTCCAGAAGATACAATCCTTATTAGACTTTTCTTTTAGGGATAACTGTTCGGTATCGGAAGGCCCCGGCACCCAGCGACAATAAAGCTGTATAAACTCCCGGGAGCCCAGTTTAAGGTAATCCGCTAATCTCAAAAGGTCCTCCTGGGAAAGGAAAACATAACCACTTTCATAGCGACAGCAGGAAGAACAGCGGGTACAGGAGAATAAGAGCCCCTTTTCATAAAAGGTGGTAACCATAGACTATCCTTTGCGGCGCCCTAGCATGATGCTACATGTTTACATGGGAATACAAAAAGGGGCTGTAAAACCGCCGTACCGCCCGTTTTACAGCCCCACTCTGGGGAGAGAAGGATTCGAACCTTCGAAGGCTGAGCCAACAGATTTACAGTCTGCCCCCTTTGACCGCTCGGGAATCTCCCCAATCTACATCGCCATCCTGGCTTGCTCTACAGCCATCTCCCGGAATCGAACCGGGGACCTCGAGATTACAAGTCACGCGCTCTAGCCAACTGAGCTAAGATGGCGTATCCAACGAGCAGTACTATAGCGGAAGACAGGAATTTGGTCAATAGTTTTAGGGGTCCTTTCCATCACTGTTGATAAAAAAAATTCCTTCTCTTCCGGAGGTACCGGCCCAATCAGGACGCAGCGCCTCTGCTCCATTCCGATACAGATGTTGTACGTTGCTTCCCACCGGTAAATATCCATGAATAAGAATTCGGATGATACCCGGAAGTGCCCCATCGGTATGGGGCTCCTGACAGACAAAAAGGGCACACTGTTGGGCCCTCCCCTGCTTTCTGAGGGCCGCCGCGGGATTACAGGCGGTAAGGTCCGCCGTCATAGTAAAAAAGATACTGACGATATCACTTTCTGGTAACTTATTTAGGGAGAGTAACCCATCGTAGAGGGCACGGACCTGCGCTTCTATATCATCCACCGTGTTAATACAACCGGTTGCTCCGCGAATTCCATAGAGTCGTTGTTCCACTATATACCTCCCATCAGATGCAGAATCATTTGACTAAAAAAGGCGTACCCTATTCCCAGAAGAAAAGAAACAAGCACGGCCCCCAGCTTTTTATACCAGGAAATGCGGTGTGGAGAAAGGGGACCCCCATGAGAAGGGGTCAACAGGTGGCCTATTATGCCGATACCCAGAAGAAAAGAAAAGGAACTCTGAAACGCCCCGGTCCAGGTAAGGAGTTGGAGTATCATCCGCTGGGTGCTATCAAGAAAGGATTGAAAATTGCCTACCCAATACAAGAAAAACAGTAAGGTGTTGTACACAAGGATAACAATCAATGTCCGCTTGAATAATAGCTCACGGAGTTCTTTACGGGGTAATCGTCGTAGGGGCATTATGGTTTTTCCTCTCGTAATGCTACCGTTTGCTTGCGAAAGTCACGGTACGGAAGTATTATATCACTACCATGGAGTATTTTTTTAATTTTGAAAAGATAGCCTACCTTAAGGGTAAACGGCCTGAGGGCTGTATTTTGTGTTTGGTGCGGGATCGGGATCCGGCCGTAACGGACCTTACCGTCTATCGGGAGGAGGATTTTACGGTCTGCCTTAATCTGTATCCCTACAATCCGGGACATCTTCTTGTCTTTCCCCATCGACATATAGCGGATCTTCGAGATCTTTCTCCTCCTGAATGGTTGCGACTCCAGGAAGTGCTAAAAATAGCCCTCGATGTGCTTACCGACGAATACAATCCCGCAGGCTTTAACGTGGGATGCAATATGGGGCTCAGCGCGGGGGCCTCTATTGAACATCTCCATTACCACATTATTCCCCGCTATCCCCGGGAGATTGGAATCGCCGAGTTGCTTGCGGGCAAGCGGGTTCTGGTGGAACATCCCCTGGACACCAAAGAGCGACTCATGAAGGCCTTTAAGAAACGCAGTTCCCCTGATGGACGCCGTTAAAACCATACGGGTTCACCGAGTAAAAATGTATATCCTAAGAAGCCCCTTCCAAAGGGATCACAAAAATTAAAAAGCGCCCTTCTTTCATCTCGAGGGTTGCCGGAGATTGGGAAATACGGTTACTAATACCAAAGAGCCCCCGTTGCCACGGATAATCATCCACGGGCCACTTGAGCCCCCTACTTGTAATACGCCAGGGGCCCACCCCCAGGGGAAACACCGAGACCAGGGTATTTTCGGCAAAAGAGAGGGAGAGCGAGGAATAACGGGGGTTTGCCCCATCTCCTATGAAAATTAGTTCCTGGCCGGTAATCCAGAGATCGGGATAGCGGGGGCGTTCAAAAAGCGAAATGAGAGCTAGACTGTGATCGGTTCGCCCTTCCCCGCCCCCCAAGAGGATGAGTTCTTCTGCTCCCTGGTCCCAGGCAAACATGCAGGCAAGTTCCGTATCCGTGTAGTCCTTATCGGGAGGATAACGCAAGATCCGATCCGTTGGAAAAGACGAGAGGAGGTGTTTGTCCTGAAGCGAATCCATATCGCCGATGATCCAGTGCGGAGAAAGTCCCAGGGAAAGGGCGGTACTCAGCCCCGAATCGGCCGCAATGATGAGGCTGGCTCCCTGAATAAAAGGGGCGCACCATGCTTGTGTTGGCCCCTGGCCTCCGATACATACGAGGGTTTTCATGCCGTTTCCTTATCCATGAATTCCTAAAGGGCTTCGAGGAACCGAAGTCCCCTTTTATCCCTTCGGGGCCCCTTGCCCCTGGTTATATCCTACCCGGGAATCCCATAGGTATAGATACCCCATAGGTATAGATGCGGCGATCCCCTTTCCCAAAGGCCGCTGACTGGCTATAGTGCTTCCCATGAGGTTTCGTGTTCCCTATCAACTTACTGAAGTGGCTACAATTTTGCAACAGCACGGCTTTAAGGCCTACCTTGTGGGGGGAGCGGTCCGGGACCTTGTCCGGGGTGTCCCTGCAAAAGATTGGGATATTGCCACCGATGCCCGGCCTGAAGCGGTGCTACGTCTTTTTCGACGGGTTATTCCCACGGGTATTAAACATGGGACGGTTACGATCCATCACAAGGGGCTTGAAATAGAAACAACCACCTTCCGGATTGAATCGGACTATTCCGATGGCCGACATCCTGACACGGTTCAGTATGTTCCTACCATTGAAGAAGACCTCTCTCGCCGGGACTTTACCATGAATGCCATGGCTTATCAGCTTCCCCGGGGTCCCCTGGTGGACCCCTTTAACGGGCAAGAGGATATTCGCCGGAACATTATCCGCTGTGTAGGGGATCCCCTCAAGCGGTTTACAGAAGATGGTCTGCGTCCCCTCCGGGCCCTCCGTTTTGCGGCCCAGCTCGAATTTCATGTAGAGGAAGCTACCCTTGCGGCGATTCCGCGGGCCCTGTCGGTCACCGCGGGGGTTGCAAAAGAGCGGATCCGGGAAGAACTGGACCGAATTCTTGCAAGTCGCCAGCCATCCATTGCCTTCCAGCTTATGGAACAAACGGGGCTCCTGGAACTGCTTTTGCCTGAACTCTCCCGCTGTCGCGGTGTGGAACAGCGGGGCTTTCATCGCTTCGATGTGCTCGATCATAGTCTTCTGGCCTGTGATGTGGCGCCCCGCCACAAGCCGGTAGTACGAATGGCGGCCCTTCTCCATGATATCGGTAAACCCCTGGTCCGTCAAAAAAATTCCGAAGGGACCTGGACCTTTTATCAGCACGAACGGGAATCGGCCCGCCTTTCCCGGGAGCTCTTAACACGCCTCCGATACCCCAATACTTTTATAGAGGCGGTCTGCCACCTGATTAGTCATCATATGTTTTATTATGAAAGTTCCTGGACCGATGCGGCGGTGCGCCGTTTGCTTGCCCGGGTGGGCGTAGAAGCCATGGAAGACATGCTCGATCTTCGTCGGGCCGATGCCTGGGCAACCACAGGAATCGAGCCGCCACCGGATTACAACCGAGAACTCCAGGAACGTATCGAAGCCATCCTGAGGGAAAATTCGGCCTTATCCCTTAAAGATCTCGCTATTAACGGAGAAGATCTGGCTGCCCTGGGCATTCCCCGGGGGCCTATCATGGGAAGGATTCTTACGGAGTTACTCCAGACTGTTCTGGACGACCCCCAAGAAAATACCAGGGAACGGCTCAGCGAGATAGCCCTTCGGTTGTACGAAAAACTGCGGTCCTAGTCTTCGGCCCACGCCGGAATCTGTCAAGAAAGTATACGCCGCTCCCATAAGGGGCAAAAACACCCACGAGTCATGCCGGGGGACAGTCCGGGTCTCTCTTTATTGTTCCCTTGTGGGACATCCCTGTCGTTGCAAAAAAGAAAAAATCGTATATCCGATAGGCGGTTTTGGTTAAAAACACAGCCCTATGTATTGGCTTCACCTTTTGTAAGGTCCGTATAGGCCAGGCGAGCGGCGGCCTGTTCGGCTTCTTTTTTGTTTTTTCCTGTGGCAGGGCCATACACTTTTTCCTGGACCTGTACTTCTACCCAGAATAACCTATCGTGATCGGGGCCGGTTTTTTTTACCAGCCGATACTGCGGATAGGAGCGATACCAATGCTGACACCATTCCTGAAGGAGGGTCTTATAATCCTGGTGATGCCGTTGGGACAAGACCTGTTCAATTTCTTCCTGAATAAAGGGGCCGACGAACTCAAAGGTATGCGTAAAGCCCCCATCAAGGTAGATAGCCCCTACTAAGGCTTCAAGGGCATCAGCCAGGAGTGCTTTTTTGGTTCTTCCCCCTGAGAGTTCTTCTCCTTTGCCTAGAATAAGAAGCGAATCGATTCCTAATTCCCGGGCTCGCCCTGAAAGGATATCCTCAGAGACTACCACACTCTTTATTTTCGCCAGTTCTCCCTCCGGCTTCTCGGGGAGCCGCTCATATAGGATACTGGCCGTAATTAACCCAATGACCGCATCACCAAGGAATTCGAGACGTTCATTATTCACTTTGATGGGAAGTTCGTTGGTGGCAGAGCGATGAATAAACGAAAGGTTCAGAAGCTCTAGACTTCTGAACCTTAGGTTTGCCCGTCGCAGAAAATCCTGCAATACCTTCCGTCGATCTCCATCGACGGGAGGAAGAGAAGGAAGCTTATTTTTGCTGAGATTTAATAAATTCGTAGGCATCCTTAACGGTTTCGAATTCGTTGGCTTTTTCATCCGGGATAGAGATCCCCATTTCTTCTTCGATAGCATAGACCAACTCATAGGTATCCAGGCTATCTGCACCGAGGTCCTGCCGGAAGGATGCGTCCATGGTGATCTTGGATTCATCAATTTCCAGCTTTTCCGCGATGATTTTTTTCATCTTCTCGAATAATTCATCCATTCTCCTATCTCCTTTCGCCTTAGGATTTTGACTGGGGTATGATCACCTGTCGCCCCCGGTAGAAACCACAGCGGGGACATACCCGATGGAGCTGCACCCGGTTCCCGCAGGTGGGGCACTCGATCAGGGTTGGTGCCACCAGTTTCATGTTTATTGCCCGCCGACGCCGAGTTCGAGCCTTGGATGTTTTCCCTCTTGGAACTGCCATAGTAAAAACCTCACTTCACTTAGGTAATGTCGTCGGAGTTTGACACAATCTACAGAGTTTGTCGTAAATTGTCAAGCCTTTTCCGCCGATCTATCATACTTATTTTTTAACATTTCTGCAACCAGGGGGGGGACCATGGCTGAGACATCCCCACCAAAAGAGGCAAGTTCTTTAATAACCGATGAGCGAACCACGAAATAACGGGGATCGGTAGTGAGAAACAGGGTCTCGATTTCAGGATCTAATCCCTTATTAATCATGGAAATATCAAATTCGTAGGAGAAGTCAGCCACTCCCCGCACACCCCGAATCATTACGGGGATCTGGTGTTCCCGTAGGTACTGCACAATAAGGGTATCACAGAGATCTACCCGAACATTGGGGACATCTCGGACTAATTGTTCAATCATATAGCGCCGTTCTTCCGGCGAAAAGAGGTACCGTTTTTCCCGGTTTACCGCAATTATCACCGTGAGTTCATCAAAAATTTTTGCAGCCCGCCGAATCACATCAAGATGTCCGTAGGTGGGAGGATCAAAGGATCCTGGGAAACCTGCCCGTAACATGATGCTGGAGCATACTCCAGAGCAATCGAATGGTCAAGGCCGATATTTGGTGGGCCCTCCCCTACGGCAAAGTCTGAGGTTTATGAGTACCGATGAGGTCTTCCATCGGCCAGCACAGGGCGTCCGTTCTTTCCCAGACCTTGTCTTACCCCCCAACCTTTATAAACAGTTTGACTAATAGAAAAGTTAGCGGTACTATAGAGAAGAATACCACGGGAGTGTGAACCCATGAAATACACTTTGCAACTAGGGCTTTTGACTGGGCTGGGGATAGCTATTGTTCTCTCATGCCAGCACATACCGGCGGAACAAAATACAGTGCAGGAACCAGTACAGAACAGTACAGAAGCGGTTGTCTCACCATCTCCTCCCTCTACATCAGCGCCTCCGGAGGTAAAAGAAGAACCCTTTGATCCCAGGACAGTCACCAAAGAAGAATACGATACCACAAAAATCGAAGTCCAACAGCTTATCGAACGCTTAAACTATATTATTCGAAATAAAGATTTTAATAGTTGGGTCTCTTACCTTAGTCCCGTTTATCGGGATAGCTTGAGTGATCCCGACTTTCTTGCCCAGGTTTCCGAGTCGGCCCGATTAAAAAACGAAAAAATCGTCTTGCGCACTTTGCAGGATTACTTTATATATGTAGTAGTACCATCTCGAGCCAATGATCGGGTCGATGATATTGAGTTTATTGGCCAGAAGCGGGTAAAGGCGTATACGGTTACCCCGAAAGGGCAACGACTACGACTGTATGATCTTGAAAAACGGGATGGACAATGGAAAATAATCAATTGATCCAGTATAATAGACAAAAAGGAAGAATGCATATGGCAATGAGTAAAGGAGAATCCCGGGGAGGCAGCATGAAAAAGGTAGTGTTAGTAGTAGTAGCGTTAGTGAGTAGCATGAACGCTGCTGTCATAGCGCAACAGAAAACCACAGATCAGAAAGAGTTGTCGGTGGAAGAGTCCTACCTTCAGGAATCGGTAGAACTCATGGTGATCCGAGAACAAAGCCGGGCCGAAAGCCGGGACATGAAGCTCGTAGCCTTGGAATATATTGGGGATGCTATTAAGGCAGGAAGAACCGGGCCAGAGATTCAGAAGGCCCTGGAATATCTTGCGTTGGAAGGGATTGTAAACATCTCTCGCGAGGGAGGATTGAATGGCCGGATTACCAATAACTTCCCCGATGTGCGAGCAAAGGCGGCCCAATATTTAGGAGACCTGGGAACGCCGGAAGCCAAAAACACCCTTAAAAAGCTTCTGGTTGCAGAAGCGGAGCCAATGGTCTTGGTAGAAACCATTAAAAGCCTTTCCCGAATTAAGGATGCGGGAGACGAAGACACCACCGCTGCTATTGCCTGGGTGGTTACTCGTTTTGATATTTTGAATCCCGATAATCTACTTGCTTTAGCGGCGGTAGACGCCTACGAAAAAATTGCCGAAGCTAATGGAGGCTTAAAAGATCCCTCCGCTATCAGGGCTATCATTCGTATCGCCGAGGGACCCTACATCCGTCCGGTACAAGCCCGTGCCCGGGAGGTGCTGAATAATCTCCGCAAATATAACGGCCAGAGTAGTAGCAATAGTAACGGTAAGAAATAAAAAGCTGGCCCCCTTAAGGGAAAACAAAAAAGGCCGCCTTAGTGCGGCCTTTTTATTATTCCAAATTATTCCAAACCGTTCCTTACCAAGAAGGGTTTTATAATTGACTTTGAAGAAGCGGAAGCCCCTGGGTGAAAAACCATTGGTAGAACGCTTCTATCCGGCCTAAAAACGCTGTTTCGAGGCGGTCGTTTAGTAAACCAAAGAATGTAAAAGCCCGGGCACCGCCCATACCATAACACACAATATAGCCAGCATAGGTTTCTATAATCAGGGCTGTTCGCATGGCCCCTGCTCCGGCAGTTGAAATATTGTTATATACCAGGGGCTTACTATTTTCCGAATAGAACAAAAAATAATCTTTGTCCTCTATAAAATTATACGTGAATTGACTTGTTTCAAAAGGGAGCATCTTCTGTTGGGCCAGAATAGTAGTCCGAAGAGCATTTGTTCGGGTATCAAGAATAATCGTATCCTGAAAAAGTGGTTGGGTGGTCTTATTCCGTTTACTATAATAGGGAATTGAATCAAGATACGACACTTCTTTTAATTTACGTACAATAGCGTCTTTCAATTTTTGTTCCAAACCAGGTCTAACAGGAAGTATATACACTGCTTCGGCAAGGAAATTAGGATTCATATTTTTAAAAAGTTCTTCCATTTCGTTCAGAGGCCGCTGGCTAAAATCGAACATACTATCACGAATAGCCGGTAAGGGACGAATAAACATCTCTCCCTCTTGAATTTTTGAGACTATTTCGGGCTTTCCCGCTTTAATCTTAAGGGGAGGAATAGCGTATCCTGCATCAATGATTAGAAGCGTTCCCAGTAACAAAAACAGTTTACTATTCACTACGGTGTATCCTTTCTTTCCTTAACTAAATGATCTAGCGATTACTATAATTTTTTTCTATCCAATGGCGGTATTCACCGGAACGGACGTGTTGTATCCATGATTGATGGGTCAGGTACCATCGAACGGTGTGGCGTAATCCTTCCGGGAAATTAACAGATTGCCGCCAGCCCAATTCTTTCTTAATTTTACTGCAATCAATGGCATAGCGCCGATCATGGCCAGGGCGATCTTTTACAAAGGTAATAAGGCGCCGCAGGTCTTCAGCCCTTTTGCCGGTTTCTTCGGCCACAATATCTATAAGCGCATGAACAAGCTGTATATTTTCCCATTCGTTTTCTCCACCAATATTGTATTTTTCCCCTACCCTTCCCTCTCGCATAACGAGCCATACCGCCCGGTTATGGTCTTCTACGTAGAGCCAATCCCGAATATTCTTACCGTCTCCATATACGGGTAAAGCCTTATTCTCCAGCATATTCAATATCATCAGGGGGATAAGCTTTTCCGGAAACTGGTAGGGACCATAATTATTAGAACAATTGGTCAACGTCACCGGAAGCCCATAGGTGTGATGATAGGCCATGACCAGATGATCGCTTGCGGCTTTGCTCGCCGAATAGGGAGAACGGGGATCGTAGGGGGTATCTTCGGTAAAATAACCGGTTGCCCCGAGGCTTCCGTAGACTTCATCGGTAGAAATATGATGAAAGAGAACCGGCGCCTCTGCAAGGGTACCAAAACGATCCTGCCAGTACTGGCGCGCCACCTCAAGCAGCGTATAGGTCCCCAGCACATTGGTGGTAACAAAAGATTCGGGCCCCACAATAGAACGATCCACGTGACTTTCAGCGGCAAAGTGAATGACCGCATCAATCTGATATTCATTAAAAATACGCTCGAGGTTTTGCCTGTTTCGAATATCAGCCTGAATAAAAACGTACCGGGGGGTGGATCCACCACCAAAATGCTCGGCAATATCCGCAAGACTTTCGGCATTTCCCGCATAGGTAAGGGCATCCACATTAATGATACGGCCTGTAAAGCCAGAGTCCCCTGTTAAAAGGTAGCGGATCATGTTGGAACCGATAAAACCAGCCCCACCGGTGATAAGAATGTTCCTAAAGGTACGCACGACAATCTCCAATGATTTTTCATTCCATAGAAATTTAAACGAGGGTGAGCATCTTGTGCATAGCAAGCCAATGAACAAAGGCGTTAAACCAACCTGTGCTGGTTGTTTCCTTTTGGTACATACCAAAACCATGACCACCCTGCTCATAAAGGTGGAATTCGACGGGCTTTTTCGCAGCGCGCCAGCTTTCAATTAACCCAAAACCAGCATTAGCAAAGAAAGGGTCGTCTGCGGCGAGCGCGACAAAGAGCGGTGGAGCGTCTTCGGGAACAGGTACTGAAGTCAGGGGTCCATAAATGTTGCCGATAAACGCTGGCCTGGCGTCTTTACCAACGAGCGTAGTTGCCAGGGTAAGCATGGCACCGGCTGAGAAGCCCAGCATGCCGACACGATTCGGATCAATCTTCCACTCGCTGGCGCGCTTACGGATCAGGGCAAAGGCGGCGCATGCGTCCTCAATCTGAGGCGCAAGATGGACTTTCATCTGCTCTGGATCGGGTCGCGGCGGCTGACGTCCCGTGTTAGAAAACATCTCGTCCATTGAACGTTTGAATTCGGCTAAGTCCGCCGGTGTTTGGTTCAAACGATATTTAAGAACAAAGGCGGCAATGCCGTATTTTACCAGAGCGCTGGCCACATTCCATCCTTCGTTTTCCATTGATAATGAAAGGAAGCCGCCACCCGGCGCAACAATGACCGCAGCCCCGCTGGCTTTCGCAGGATCGGGCAAAAACGGTGTAAGCGTTGCCACCGTAACATTCCGAGCAAACCGGCTACCGTACTGCGAATGCCATGACTCAGGGGCCTTTGCGTTGGGGAGCGGAGGGGTTCCAAGCTCAATCGCATTCGGCTGATCGGGGATGGCAATCGGTGTCATGGTGTCGTCAATCTGCGCTTGACCCAGGGTTTCGACAGAATTATCTTTTTCTTTCATGACATACACCTCTTACATTAAAAATATCGGGGGCAACCCCCATTTTATGCAAATGGAATTATACTGACATTAAGTAAGAGAAGCATGATAAAAAGGATTATCATGTGCTTTCCCTATTTATCCGGGAATAAGTGGATAACGGAGAAATACTAAAAATTACATTTATGGAAATATTATATTTAATTCCATTCTCTTGAAACGCTTTTTTTATAAGTACTTCAATTTTTTTAATTATATCAATATTTCTTACTGTCCAATTAAATCAGATGTTGAACGATCTTTTACTTCCAATCTTCTATTTTTATTCCTTCTATTCTATTGAATTCGTTTATGTTATTTGTAACGAGTATTAACTTTTTAGCAATGGCTTGTGCAGCTATTTGCATATCATAGGGACCTATTAGCTTTTCTTCTTTTTTTAATCTTGACCGTATTTTCCCAAATTCTTGTGCATCTTCATCGTCGAAATTTAAAATTGTAAATGGAGCTAGAAACTTAATCAATGAAATATAATTTTTTTCAATATTCTGACTATTAAAAACTCCAAAATATAGTTCAGCAACGGTGATGCTCGAAATATATATTTTTTGAGTGATTACTTGATGTAACCGATCTAATACATATTTTGGTTTTTCATTCTTTAGAAAAATACAGATATTTGTATCGAGTAGATACATTATACCCCATCTCTTTCTTGCATTTCTGGTTGTTCTCTTCCATTTGCCATAAAGTCTTCTGTGAATCCATCTAAACCTTCTAAGAAAGTTTCCCACACCCGATCTTTGGGGAATAGAATTACCGCTTCGCCAACCTTTTGGATAAAAACATCTTCACCTTTGAAGGTATACTCTTTTGGGAGTCTCACCGCTTGACTGCGGCCATTCCGGAACAATTTAGCGGTTTGCATAGGTTCCTCCTGTAGATAGTATATATCCTGATATATACCACAGTCAAGAATTTTATATTTCCTTTTTTATTTACTCCTCCTACCGTTGAGGGCTATTCAATATATTACTTACCTCCAGGTTTTCTACAGTTCATGTATAAAGCGTGCCAGGCTTTCCTGCCAGGGGGGAACGGAGAGACCGAGGGCCTTGATTTTTTCTTTGGAAAGGACCGAGTAGGCAGGACGTCGGGCTTTGGTGGGATACTGGTCGGTCGTGAGGGGCTTAATGTCACAATTCCGGGTAATGATGCCATACTGCCGCCCCAGCCGATAGATTTCCCGGGCAAAGTCGTACCAGGTAGTTTCGCCTTCATTGGTGTAGTGATAGATCCCCGCTGGCGGCCAGACATCCCCCTCGGAGTGGCCCGAGAGGGCTATAAGATACAGGATAGCCTGAGCAAGGTCGTAGGCCCAGGTAGGGGTCCCCCGTTGGTCGGCTACCACGCCGATGGTGTCCCGCTCATTCATGAGGCGGAGCATGGTGTACACGAAGTTGTTGCCGTGTTTACCATAGAGCCAGGCGGTTCTAAGGATGATGCTGGTGGGTGCGGCGGCCATGAGAAGCCGTTCCCCCTCGGCTTTGGTTTTTCCGTACACACCGGTGGGACCGGTGGGGTCATCTTCCCGGTAAGGCCGGGGCCGTCCTGCTTTCAGCAAGGGATTTCCTGAAAACACGTAATCGGTTGAAATGTGGAGCACCCGGGCACCAATTTCCTGGGCAAGGCGCCCCAGGTTTTCTGGGCCCTGGGCATTCAGGGCATGGCAGAGTTCAACATCATCTTCTGCCTTGTCTACTGCGGTGTAGGCCGCACAGTTGATTATCCACTCAATGTTTTTGTTTTCTACAAAGGTCCGAAGGGCGTTCGGATCCAGGATAGAAACTTCCCGGTCGGTGCCAACAAAGGCTATTTTTTGAGATTCCAATAACAGGGCTAACTCGGTGCCCAGCATGCCCTGGTTGCCAATGAGCCAGATCATAGCATATCCTTTTTAATGTTTTTTAAAAGGGGAAGCTTCTTATCCTTTTCTGAAAGGATATAGGGAATCCCCAGATCTGGCCAGGGGATAGCCAGGTCCGGGTCATCCCAGCGGATACCAGCATCGCTTGGGGCATGGTATTCGGCGGTACACTTATATTGGAGCTCCGTATTATCTTCCAGAGCTACAAAACCGTGGGCAAAGCCAGGAGGAATCCAGAGCAGGATTTTGTTGGTTTCCGATAGTTCTATGCCAAACCATTTGCCAAAGGTGACTGAACCAGGCCGGAGGTCCACCGCTACATCCCATACTGCCCCCCGGGTGACCCGGACGAGTTTGCCCTGGGCATAGGGGGCTTTTTGAAAATGAAGGCCCCGCAGGGTTCCCCGGGCCGATCGGGAATGATTATCCTGGACAAAGGTTTCTTGAATTCCTGCGGCAGCAAAATCGCTTGCCTTGTAAGACTCCATAAAAAACCCCCGCTCATCGGCAAAGACGCGGGGGGTTATAATAACAAGGCCCTCTATAGGGCCGGGGGTGAAAGTAAAGGGCATGGTTATTCTTCCTCTGCAACGAATTTAAGATAGGCCCCATAATCGGTTTTTATTCCGGCGGCCAATTGCAGAAGCTGTTCGCGGCTGATCCAGCCGTTCCGATAGGCGATTTCTTCGATACAGGCCACGTAGAGGCCCTGCCGTTTTTGAATGGCCTCCACAAAGTTACCGGCTTCAAGAAGCCCATCGTAGGTGCCCGTGTCAAGCCAGGCCATGCCCCGGCCTAAGAGTTCTACCCGAAGCTTACCCCGGGCAAGGTACTCGTTGTTTACACTGGTTATTTCTATTTCTCCCCGCTCTGAGGGTTGCACCTTTTTTGCGATGTCAATAACGGTATTGTCATAAAAATACAGCCCCGGCACCGCATAGTGGGACTTAGGCTTTGCCGGTTTTTCTTCTATTGACAACACCCGACCATTCGCATCAAATTCCACAACCCCATAGGCGGTGGGATCCTTTACCCAGTACCCAAAAATCGTTGCCCCGTCGGTATTACTATTGGCTTTTTTTAAAGTTTCGGTAAACCGCTGGCCATAAAAAATATTATCGCCTAAAACAAGGGCTACCGAATCGGTACCGATAAAACGCTCCCCCACAATAAAGGCATCCGCAAGTCCCCGGGGCTGCTCCTGTACCGCATAGTCAAAACGCATACCAAGCCAGTCACCACTACCTAAGAGTTCCTTGAATACAGGAAGATCTCGTGGTGTAGAAATAACGAGCACTTCCCGGATACCCGCAAGCATGAGCACCGACAGGGGGTAGTAAATCATGGGCTTATCGTACACCGGGAGTATTTGCTTTGATACAGCACGAGTAATAGGATACAGACGAGTTCCAGAACCACCAGCGAGGATGATGCCTTTCATTGAGAGCTCCTTTTCAATATAAAAATCTATTTTTGGTATCAATTAAATAAATCAAAATATTTCTTTGATATTATTTCCCATTTATATCTTCTATCCGCAATTAATTTCATATCTTTTGATATTAGTTCTAATTCATTATGATTAGTATTTATTAAAAGTTCTTTTAAATCTTCAGAATTTTTCCAATATTTCGCTTTGTTTTCGGTTGTTTCTCGGTTATATATACAATCAAAAGCGAAAACGGGTAGCCCTAAATTCATAGCCTCCACAAGAGACGGATTTGTTCCACCTGCAGAGTGACCATGTATATATATTTTTGCATTCCTTCGCAAAGAATTTAAAGTTGTTTGTTCATAAATAGGATTTAATAAATAAATATTATCTCTATTCCTATATTCATCATATAATTTTTTACCATAATTACTATTATTCCAATTTCCAATGATAACAAATTTTAAATGATAGATTTTAGAAATTGATTCCAGAATTAAATGAATATTATTTTCTGGTTCTATCCTACAAACCGTTATAGCATATTCTGAATCTACAAATTCATAGTTTTTTTTATCGAAATCAACTTTACTAGTATTAAGAACATGATCGCCACCATATTCGATCAATCGGATTTTATCTTTGTATTCCTTATATTCAGTATAACAATATTCAACAACACCCTGATTATCTGCCACAACAATATCAGAAAAAAGCACCGCCATTCTTTCAGATATTTTTAAATACAATTTAATTATTTTATTCCATTTATCTCTTTTCCATTCGAGGCCATCTATATTAGTGATTATTTTGCCTTTGTATAATAATCTGATAAAAGGTAAGAAAATCGCCCCAGAAACACCTAAAACAAGCATGTAATCAGAATTAAGAGACATCAACATAGACAGAAAATCGTATAAAATACTTGAAACACCATTTGCTTTAAGTCTTATATATTTAAGACGTGCGTTTTTATAATTCTTAACTTTTTTATTACTATTTAGCGAAGAACAAAATACGGTAATACTATAATCCCTGTTGTAGTCAAGAATATTATCAACAAGCGTTTCAAATCCACCATATTGTGCAGGTACTCCTGCTGTGCCAAGAATATGTAGTATCATTTTTAAAAACTTCTCTCTATTTTTCCCATTTTTTTTGTAATACCATCATAAAAAGAATTAAATAATATTTTTATAAATATTAAAATATTTTCTCTAAATATAAAGTTTAATATAATCATTTTTAATAAACTTATAAAAATATATTTTTTTATAGTTATATTAAATTTTTCATATAATAAAATATATATTCCGTTTCTTAACCTATAATACTTTCTTATTTTGTTATGATTAACAAGTGAAAATTTTCCTAATTTAATTGAATTATCTCCAAGATGATGATTTATATGTATACTTTTATTTATTAATATTTGATATTTATTTTTTAATGCGCGCCAGCACCATTCAGTATCAACCCAATCAATAAAATATTCTTCTTTCATTAGGCCTACATATTTTAAAACACTTGTTGGTATAATCATTCCTGATGATATTACATGGGATGCAAGAAGGCAATCTTCAAAATTACTAACATCATATACCTTTCTTATTTTCTTATTATTTAATATCAAAACAGGTTCAATTTCTCGCCTTGAGTTTAAATCTCTAAACAAAGGAGCTATTGCGCCAATTTTATAACTATTCTTACATTTTTCGTAGAAAGATATCATTTCTTTAACATAATTTTCTGGATAGATAGTGTCTTGATCAGAAGTTAATATAAAATCGGCACCCTGTTCTATTGCTATGTTTATTCCTATATTTTGAGCATAAGCTATGCCTTTGTTATTAAATAAAAAAATAATATTAATTAAATTTTGTTTCTCCATATTTTTTAATTCTGTACAACCAAGAGGAGTGTTATCAACAATAATAATCTTAGTTACTTGATTTGCCATACTACTTATACATTTTTTTAACATAGCAATGTTTGGATTATAGGTAACTAAAATAGTATAAATACTAAAATTCATATTACATCCTTTTGCAACTCTATAATATTATTAAATATGAAGATGCCTTTTTAGCATTTTTATAATTGTAGATAAAAGCCCATTAGGATTATTCATTATATGTTCATTTTTTAAATCAATAATTCGTCTTAAATATTTTTTTTTTGAAATATCACAAGAGTGAAGTTTTAATCTGAAATAATTACTCCCTCTCGCACTTTCATCCATAAAATAAAATTTTTCGCCATTTTTCCAAAGCACATAAGCCAAACTAAGCTGGTCTCTTTTAGTATGGATGTTTAATTCATGCCACCAATCGTTCATAAGTTTCATGATTTTTTCACTATTATGTTTTCTGAAAAGTATGTTATTTTCACCCAGTCCGAAATTCTTTGGAAAACCTTCATTTTTATATTTATCCATTTGTTTTTGAGTTTCATCATACTTTGTTTTGCCAAGTATCACACACTCTTTTGCCTCATCATACACACACTCTCTCGCAAAATGCTTCGGCACTGCCATATCATATTGACTCAAGTATTTCTTTGCCAAATCCAATGGATTGCCCAATATAGCAATATTCGCATCCACATACAAACTCCACTCATATTCGCTCAAAAACAGATGTGGAAGTACTTTGTATTTTCTATTCATCATATTTGGCGGTAAATCACAGTTTTCTATTAATCTTATTTCCCATATATCAGAAGTCATATGTTTTTGGTCTGTAAAGCAAATAAAATCACACTCATTATATTTCTGAGGAGGATCTATTAAGTTATCATAATCTCCAAAGAGAGCAGTGTATACTACTAGTTTATTTTTTACTCCATCCATTTTTCCCACCACATCATAAAAACTAATAACAACCAGATCTTACTTATTCCTATCCGATTGTTTTTTAACCATGTTTTTTTCAATTCTTGTATTTCCTCTGTATTTAAAAAAGCAACTTTTTTCAACTTCTCTTCAGTTAAATATTCATCAACATATTTTTTAAGTTCATCATCAAACCATTCAATCATCGGTATACTGAACCCCATTTTTGGTCTATCCATTATTTCTTTTGGAAGGTATTGATGAACTAATTCTTTTAAAAGATATTTTTTATTTCCATTCTTTATTTTATATTCACTTGGCAATCGAGAAATAAATTCGATTATTCTATGATCAAGCAGAGGCTCTCTTCCTTCCAGACTTACACTCATGGTAGCTCTATCTACTTTTACCAATATATCATCTAACTGATAGGTAAAGAAATCAATACACATCATTTTGTCGATTTCATCATTATAGCTGTTCAATTTATATACTTCATCATAACCTGTAGTTTGATTACAATAAGAATAATTCAACAACTTCTGTACTTCTTGAATATTAAAATATCTAGAAATTATAATCATGGTATCATATACAGAATCTGTTCTGATCATTGATTTTATTTTATTATATCTATTTTCAAAATTGTATGTCTTGTTAAGCGGATATAGCCAGGATGGCTTTATAACGTTCATAGTTTCGGCAATTATTCGTTTAAAAGGTAATTTATTAAACACATTAAAATATTTAGTAGCTTGCACATATTTATCATATCCACCAAATATCTCATCGCCTCCATCAGCACTGAGAGTTACCGTCACTTTCTGACGAGCAAGTTTGCTCACTAGTGTTGTAGGAATAGCGGAACTATCACCAAAAGGCTCATCCCAAATATCGGGTATTAATGGTAATATATCTTGTGCTTCTTTCTGAGTACAGTAATATTCTGTATGGTCTGTGCCTAGATATTCTGCCACCCTTTTAGCATGGTGCGCTTCATTATATTTCTCCTCATAAAAACCAATTGTAAAAGTTTTAATCCTTTCTGTTCTGTCTTTTTGTAAAAGGGTTGTAACCACAGTACTATCATATCCGCCACTTAGGAACATACCAACTGGTACATCAGCTACCATTCGATATTCAAAAGCAGATCTAAGAATTCTTTCTGTTTCTTTAATAGCATCATTAAAAGAAATATTAAGTTTCGGTTGATTATAACAATCTATTACACTCCAATACGGTTCTTTTCTAAAACTTTTATTCTTTAAATCTAGAATAGCATAAAAACCTGCTTCTAGTTTCCAACAATTCTGAAATATGGTAAAAGGTTGTAGAATATATCCAAATTGAAAAAACAAGGCAAGAGCATCTTTATTTATTTCTTTTTTAAAATTAGGATGCGTATGAAAACTTTTTAACTCACTTGCAAATAAGAATAAATCATTCTTAAAATAATAATATAATGGTTTAACACCTATCCTATCCCTGAATAAATATAGGACTTGTTGTTTTTTATCATACAACGCAAAAGCAAACATTCCAATAAATCTATGAACACACTCAACACCCCATTTATGAAATGATGCTAAAATTACTTCTGTATCACTGTGAGAATTGAAGGTATATCCATAAAATTCAAGTTCCTTTTTAATCTCCTTATAATTATATATTTCACCATTAAAGACTATTTCATAATCAAAATAGGCCATTGGTTGATGACCTAAAGATGACAAATCTATAATTGATAATCTCCGATGTCCTAACCCAATTGTTGCAATATCCGTCTGATAATAGCTATATCCACTATCATCAGGCCCTCGATGGGAGAGAACATCAGTCATAGCAACCAACGTCTGTTTGTCTGTCTTCTTTGTAAAATCACAAAAACCTGTTATACCGCACATTAACAAAACCTTCCAAGGTTACCATTTAATCCATCTTTTACAGCTTTCAAAATAATTTTAAATCGCTTTATAGCCATTTTAGGAATTAAAAAAAGATGAAATAAGTAATTATAAAATAACGATATATATAGATTAAGATAATAAACATATTTATTAGTAATGAATTTTTTATCTAAAAACACATGATTTCTTATTGAATAATAAACTTTGATATCATTTGACATTGAGTTGTAAAAGGGGCTTTTAACTTTTGTTGCCAGCCAAGTCACATCAATATCTTTAATAATACTATTACTACAAAGATACAGATCAAAACCAGAATTAGTCATACGTAGTGTCCAATCATGATCATCAGCATAAACAAAAAAATCTTCATTTGGATAACCAACATTTTCTATTACCTTTTTATGTAGAAAAAGGCCCCCATAAGGTCCTATCTGGCTTTTTACTATTTTATAATTAACAGCTTCACTGTTTATACCTATTTTAGCATTTAAATAATTACTGATTTGAAATATTTTATCTAGAAAATAATATTTAATATGAAATCCCATAAAACTATTTTTTATATAACCTTTGATTCTACCTTTTTGAACAGACAACAAATCATCTTTAAAAATTGGTCTTAATGACATTAAAACATTATAAATATTTTTTCCTAAGTATTCATATGCTAACAACAAATTTCTTAAAGCATTTTCCTCAGGCACATTATCATCATCTAATAGCCATATAAATTCACAATCTGGATCGTTATACGCCTCTTCAAGACCTCTTTTATAACCACCAGCTGAACCATAATTTTCATCAAGATAAAGAACCTTTATTTTATCCTTTCCTAGTTCTCGTTCATACGCTTTCAGCTTTTCTCTGCTTTCAGTCACTGAATTATTGTCTACAACTATTATCTTTTTTATTCCTTCATTCAAAGCGCTGTCGATTACTTGCTTCAAAAAATTAAAACGATTACCGTATGTTACTGTTACTACATACGTTTTCATACATTGACCTTAAAAATATTTTTTAAGTCATCTAAGAATTTTGTTCGCTCATTTCTAATTATTTCTCTATAATACTCAAATTCTTTTGTAATAGTTTCATAGTTCTCAAAACAACTCTTAATTTTTTTGATTATTAAAGGAATATTTTTTTTATTTGCATCAAATTTGAAATTATTTCCTATTGGGATGTCCTCATAGAATTTTGCAGAACCATCTTTCCCTGTAATAACACAACAACCCAGAATAGCTGCTTCTCTTGGAATTCTGTCTTTACCTGGATGATTCCCAAAATCTATATATACTTTGGCACGAGAAAGCAAATCTGCTACTTCTTCTCTTGTCATATTTTCTATAGATACAAATTTAATGTCTTTTGCTTTTTCAATAATAAGATTTGTAAATTCTTTTCCCTTTTTAGGGTTGTAGACGACTATATTTTCTTTTTTAGGATTTGTATTATTTTCTTGCTTTTGTATAAAATAATAATTCAGATAATCACCTAAGAAAAGACTATCAACACCTTTATTCTTTAACATTTGTTTCGCATATTCACTTTGGACTAAGTGTAATATATTTTCATTTTTACTAAATCTATATATTTTCTCTTTTGGGAAAAATCCCAATTTATAAAGGAAAATTTTAATATTTTTTTTAATTTTACTATTTGATTTTAAAAAATTATAATAATTATCTACACTTAACCACCATATTACTTTCTGAATATACTTGTAATTATAGATTAATTGGGTATATGTTTCTGGTACAATCAAAATGTTCTTTTTTACATCTTCAATTTCATTTACAAATTTATTACCGTAACATAGGTAAGCTTCATGAACAGGGTATACATTCTCATTGCTATTATAATAAAACATATATGTAGCAAAACCCAAATTGGCCAATTCATAACCCAACTGGTGGAGTAATTCAGGACCACCAGAAGCTATGTTTGCAGGACAAGCAATATATATATTTGTATATTTCTCAATATTTAAACTTTGAGTCATATTATAATTCCTTTTCAGCTACTTCCAATGCTCTCTCTACAATATCATCCATGTCATAATACTTATATTCAGCCAGTCTTCCCACCAATTTTATATTTGGGAATCTTTTTGCATAATCAACATATTTTTGATATTTTTTTTGATTTTCTTCTGTAAACACGGGATAGTAAGGATCATTTTTCCCACGTATATAATCCATTGGATATTCTTTTAATATTGTGGTATTCTTAGATTCGCAGAAATGAATATGCTTAAATTCCGTGATTCTGGTAAAATTATAACTATTAGGATAATTAACTGTAGCTTTCTCCTGATACCATTCTTTTTGTATCGTCTCGAACTTCATATGTACACTACGATATCGGAGTTCACCAAATTGATAATCGAATAACTCATCAACACATCCAGTATAAATTATTATTCCATTAAATTTATGACCAAGAACATAAATCTGATCATTCTTTATTGTAGCCACTTCTTTGAAATTGGTATTAAGCATTAATTTGATATTTGGATTATTCAGCATATTTTCAAACAGTCTAGTATAACCGTGTCTTGGTACTACCTGGTAAATATCATTAAAATATCGATTATCTTTTCCAATAAAAAGTGGAACCCGGGCTGTCACAAAACTATCAATTTCTTCTGGTGTTTTATCCCATTGCTTTGCGGTATAATTTAAGAATACTTTCTCATATATATAATCAGCTAAATATTTTAAATCCTTGTCTTCGCTTTGCTTTAATTCAAGAATTGGAACCTTGGTATTCAATTTGTATTTTTCTAAAAGCTTTTGTTCATACTTATTGGCTAAAGATACAGGAAATAGCTCATACAGGGTATTCAAATTAAACGGTAAAGGGACTTTTTTACCATCAATGTAAGCTAACACCTCATGATTATATATATCCCACTCAGTAAACTGTGATAGGTATTCAAACACCTTTTTATTATTGGTGTGGAATAAATGGGGACCATATTTATGGACAATTATATTATTTTCATCTTTATAATCAAAACAATGACCACCGATATGGTTATGTTTTTCAATTATAAGTACTTTTTCTTTTTTTTGAGAGGCAAGCCGTTCAGCTATTACAGAACCAGCGAAACCAGCGCCGACGATGATGTAGTTAAACATTTTTAATCTCCACAATTTTTATTCCTATTTTTTGCAAGTATAAAAACATTGTAAATGTTACAAAGAATTCTACAATTGTTACACTGATTGCTGATCCAATATGAGTATATAAAGGAACTAAAAATAAAGATAAAGCTATATTCAACAAACTTGCAATAATTAAAATGTTTTGAAATGCTTTTTTTCTTCCATAAGCCAACATTGTCTGTATACCAAAAATATTACTTAGACCAATTAATAATGGATGGATAGCTAATATTTTTAAAATCATTATTGAGTTAACATAATTTTTCCCTAATAAAATAGCAACAATTAAATCAGAAAGAATAAATAATAAAGATGATAACAAAATGGTAATAATAAAAACATATTTTGTAATTTTTCTAATAAAAATTAGACTTTTTTCTTTAGATTCAAAAACTTTTTTTGAAATAAACGGGAACAAAGCTTGTGATAATGGTCCATACAAACCTTTTACTGCCTGTATTATCTTATCAGCCGCAGAATAGTAACCAACAATAACGTTATTAGTAAATATTCCCAATATAAAAGTCGTGCTAATTGTATATAAACTTGTAGCAATAGTTGAGACAAACACATGCCAACCATCTCTTAATTGTGAAATTATACCATATTTACCCACAAGCTTTATAGAAACATTAAACTGTTTTTTAATTAGTAACAAACTTAATACCCCAGCTACCACAAATCCTATCGAATTTAGGAGCGGCACCTTCCAATAATCTTCTTGAGTTTTTACAAAAATAAAAATGGCAATAGTAAAAAAGCCTTTGGCCAGAATATTAAGGAACGTAATATAGCGCATTCGTTCCATTCCCTGAAAAAACCATACCGGAAACAGAACCTGCCCCAGCACCATGCCAAAGGCAAGATAGTAAACAAACCAGTCTGATCGGAATTTTTCAAAACTGAATACTAAAATATTCAACAGCAAGAAACTTAAAACAAAAAGCCCTGCTTTGATTATCATAACAGAGCTGAAGATTTCTTCTAGTTTTTCTTTGTTTTCCCGGTGTATAGCCACTTCCCTGGTTGCTGAAAGATTAAACCCATAGTCAGTTAGTGTTTGAAAATACCCAATCGTAGCCGTGGCAAAAGACAGGAGCCCAAATTTTTCTACCCCTAACACCCGCACCTGATATGGAAAGGTAATAAGGGGCAGTATGTAATTGAGACCCTGCAGTATTGCAAGGGAGACAAAGTTTTCAAAAAGCCGGCGGTAATCGCTATTGGCTCGTATTTTATTTAATAAAGGTATATTCAATTTATAAACCACTGAGGCTTATCCAAATTTTAAAGAAATTTGAATAAGCTGCTTTTTCTACCCCCGCCGCGGCCGAAACACGCTGACAGAGCTGCCATCCAGATAACGCCTTCCTATCTACCAAAAAGGGCGTACCTCTCAGGCTTGTTGCCCATAAGCATATCACAGGTTTATCTGTATTTCAAGCATTCTGTTCAAAGTATGAACAAAAAAGAATACGTTTTGATAGGTCCGCAAAAAAGCCCCCGTATACAATGGCGGGAGTAAGGGCTTTGCCTATCATCCATTCCTTATATACCTCTACCTCTTTTCTTCCCAGACCAGGTTCCGTACATTCCGGATGGTGGTATCAAATTCTATCCCCACAAGATAGATCGGCTTCTGGACATCGCTATATTTTTCATAATAGCCCATGGCGTGGATCTGTTCTAAGGTCCCCGTACCATTTACTTTAAATTCCATGATGTAAATACTCTCTGGAAATACCAGGGTTAGATCTATCCTTCCCCTGTCGGTTACATCCTCGGCTATTGCTTCCACCCCTAACCCTTTCATGTATGCATAAAACACCGATACATAGTAGCCTTCTTTTTCGTACATCCGGTTATGAACAAACAAATGATAGAGAATCGACGCATACAGAGCCATAAGGTGCCTTTTAAAGGCATCAAAATCCTTGGCTAAAAGAGAGCGGATTATATTTCCAGAATATTTTGGGTAACCCTTCGATTTGGTAATATGCTCTGCTATAAGTCCAAAAAGTGATTGTTGAACCTCAAGGTTGGGTATTTTAAGTTTGTATTCTGTTTTTTCTAAAACCATCTCATAGGTTTCGATGGTTAAATACCCTGTTTGCCACATCAATGTTTCTAATTCTATAATATCCACATCAAAACTATTAAGCATCGATTCGTCCTTAGTGATATTTTCAAAATCGGGGAGAAAATAATTATTCTTTTCTATTAGTTTTAATAAGAATTCAGGGGTTCCCGTGGAAAACCAGTAATTTCGGTAGAGATAATTATTTGATATAAAGAGCAATATGTCAAAGGGATTATATACCGCCTCTCCAAGCCACTTATACCCATTGTACCACCGCCGGATTTTTTCATAATCCTGGCCTCTGAGATGCTCTGCAAACACCGTTTCTAGATCATGCTGAGTGTATCCCGCTATTGTAGCGTACCGTGGATTAAGGGTCGCTATTTGTCAACAAATTTGTCACCTATTTATGCACCCTTTTTATGAATTATTTTCTTGGTCTCATTGGATGGATTTAAGTACACAACCCGCTGAACCTTCCACGTTTTAG
>NZ_PTQW01000050.1 GCF_004343725.1 Treponema sp. J25 | reverse complement strand
AGAGAAGGAACAGCCAGAGGTGGTGACCGAGTTTATCCGCTGGCTTTACGCCCATTTTGAGGACCCCGTGCCTCAATGGGTTGATGAGATTCGTACCCTTAAGGAGGTACCGACCATGTTAGCCACTGCCATCAAGAAGAAAGAACAGGAATGGTTTAAAGAAGGCCTTATGGAAGGCCGTATAGAAGGTCGCAACGAAGGTATGGCCCTGGGCGAAGAAAAGGGCCGTTTAGAAGAACGCCGGGAGACCGCCCGCAGGATGAAGGCCCGGGGAATCGGGATTGATATCATTGCCGAGGTGACCGGTCTTTCCCGGGAGGAGATTGAGGAACTGTAAGTATAGCTGGAGGGATGAGCCTCTGGGACCTCTAGGGATTCCGCGGCCTTTAAGAGGCGCTGGCACGCCCCTGAGGAGTGCCGGGGCGGCGGGTATTGGCGCGCAGCAAGGGCCGGGTTTTTCTTTCAGGGGAATTTTCCTTGCACTCAGGGTACTTCTCCAGAATTCCTAATCCCCATAGAGTTCGAGTAATTTCCACCCGGGCGGTACGAAGTTCTCGTCATACTCAGGACCTACAATCTGTTCCCAGCTAATACCGTCTTCAGAGCACCAGACATCCTTGTACCAGTAATACTTTTCCTTGCCATCCGATAGATCTACCATTTTACGCCGGCCGCCCATGATGTACAGCTTCCCCTTGAATGATACGGTTACGGCATATTCCCGGGCGGGAAAAGTGTCGTATATATCTCGCCGATACTCGTCTAATTCCCGCGTTTTTTCTTCACCATACTGAGCGATAACCGACGGCCGAATTTTTCCAATCTGTTTCCAAGCCGCTGGTTTTAGTATATCTTCGGTCACCCATACATCGTTGCAGTACCCATCATAGTTAAGATTAGCAATCTCTGAGATTCCACCTGCAATAAGGAAAAGTTTCCCATTATGTTCTTGATAATTTGATGCCAGTCTTATTCCAAACACATCTCGGGAACGGTATATATTTTCAAACTTCCCGTCGACTGCTTTGAACAGTCCATGGTAACAATCCAGTAGATACAATTCATTATCTATCCAGCGTAGATAGGGATTGTAATAGAGGCGTTCGTCAAAGTGATCAAAGTAATATTGAAAGACCTCATTTTTAATAATTTGCTCATATTGAGGTAATTGAAGCTTTGTAATTCGATTGTCTTTGTCAATTTTAAAAAAATATTCATCTTTTTTCCAAGATCCTGGCTGAAAAATTATTATTCCATCATCAATAAGGGCGTATTTTATATAATAACTATCTATTAAGTATGCAGGTTCCATTAATTTCGACCAATTAATAAAATCCTCAGTTACCCAGAGATCGTTGTATTCTTTATCTTGATTCATGGAATTGTTATATCCACCGGTATAGTACACCTTTCCATTAAAGGGTATGAGACAGGCCTCCTGCCGCTCTCCCAGTTCTGCGATATTTGAAACCGGCAATACCTTTTTTGCCTTCTTTTTCTCTGGAGGATTCACGTTCTCCTTTTCGATCCCAGGTTGCTGTTCGCTAGCAACCGGAGGCATCTTTTCCTTTCCGCAGCCTGATAAAATAACGAGTATTAGTATCACTGCCGTTACAACCTGCCTCATTATTACCACCTCCACTTTTCAAGTTTTTTATAACTAAAATGCATCGCATCGACAGCCCGACCGTACGTACCGCCCCATTCCATGCCTAGATCCTGGGTCATAAAGCGTACAAACTCTCTGCTCATATTAACAAAGCCATTCCGATAATAGTTTTTCTGTATTAAATTATTCCATCTAATTGTATTCTTTATTTCAAAGGTCTTAGGATCTATTTCATACTTAATCAACTCATACAGCGCCTGGTTGTCTTTCAGGTAGCTGGTCACCGCTGCAGCAGCGCCGGGTTTTAGCGTGTAGTTGCCGTCCTTGTCCTTCTCCGCATAGTCATACTTTTCAAGAACCTTGTACTGCTCCTCGTTGAGGCTCTTACCGCCGTTCAGTAACGGGCTTATCTCAGACAGGGCCTTGTATCGGTCCGCAGTGTCAACCCGCCAGTTCGCATTGGTCGTGCTCAGGGCCGCCACCTGGTCGCTGATCGGTTTCCAAAAATCATAAGCATCCATCGCATCGGAGTATGTGCGTCGAACCTTCAGATCTTTCCCCGTAAGACCTTTCACTAATAACAGCATGTCCGGATCGTCGGTCAAACTCAGATAGTCATTGATTATACTGGCAATATCAATAGCAAGTCCCAGCCCATGGTCGCTGAGTCGATCGGAATTTGTTGCCGTACGAATACACAGTATGCCGTCTCTAGCCGCCCAGTGTACCCCTTCTTTGAACATTATTTCTCCTATCCGCTCAGCAATCGATTTACCGTCCTGGTCCTTCTCTTCTACAAACCGGCGGTTCATATACATCGTTCTTCCGTTGATCGTCCCCTGTACTATGTTCTGATGTAGCCACTTTGCGGGATTGCCTGCCTTCACCACCTCGTCATACTCCATATAATCAGCAAAGACCTTCTCAAACGTTGAGAGTCCGCCAACAACCTGATTTTTAAACTTTTGGTCCAGGCTTTCCCATATCGCTTTAACCCCATACCGGAGTTCCATCAATTCTTCCCGTACCTGTATCTTGATGGTCCCATTGAACAGCTGTCCAAACGCCCTATCGTCCATCCAGTTGTCTCGAGAAACCAGTTTCTGTAATGCCCTCGCCAGATCGGCATCTTTAATGGTTTGTCCTGATTTGCCTACCAGCTCTTTAGCCTTGTCTCGACCCACAAACTTGATGAGCGACATCCAGATGTCGCCATTTTCTCCCCTCATCATGAGTTTGCCATCCTCATCATACAGGTCGGCTTTTCCATCATACTCAAGACTGCCATCCTTACGGAGCCGCCAATAATCCCCGCTCGCATCGTAGCTCGCAAGGAGCCGGGCAAGGTCGTCCATATTCCCCGTGCTCAGGGCTGTAAGGTACGTCGCCACTTCCTTACCCAGCGCTTCCCCGATCGCCCCTATCCCGTAGGCTTGCCCTAACGCATAGGCCGCCCCTATATGCCCCAGCACCGCCCGGTCCGTCTCTTCCCGCTGGCCCACTTCCCCATCATCTATCCCGTTCCGGTACGCCTCATGGGCCAGAAGCACGTTCAGCCCAAACCGACTCCCCTTTGCTAACGCTTCCCTGCCTATATAGATCGTCTTTGTCCCGTCCCCGTTCGCCTCGGTTTTGGCAGAATACTCGCCGTCCCGCCGCTCTGCGATGTTCGTCTTCCCGCTCAATACCTCGTCATAGAGGGCCTTCTCGGCTGCCCCTCCAACCGAATACAGGGTCCGCATCGCGCTTGTATACTTATGGGCTTCTAGCTCTTTGCTTGTCCACAACTCTGCATTGACCCGCCAGGCATCTAATCCTGCTATACTCGCCGCAATAGTCCCGAGGCTCACATCTGCCCCGCCAATCCCGACATTCATTGTTACACCCTTTTTACCTAAGTGCAACTCTAATAAGCCGTTTTGCACGAGATTATTCTCCCTGTCCCTCACCCCAAACATGCCAAAGTTCAATACATTCAGCGCAAAGTCCCCCGTCAGCGCATAGTTCACCCCCTGCCCCGCCAGATTCTTCTACCCTTTCGGGTACAGGCCTGTTTCGAACCTGCCTACTGCCGAGTAATGCAAGTCTAGAAGGTGAGGAATACAGATCACACCTATGGCTGCATGAGCCTTCTTTGCAATACAGGAAGGTCCTTTTCTAGAATGTCGAAATTATTTGTTTCTGGATCCCCAAAAATCTTTATACCTTTATCCGTTATGACAAGCCAGTAGGTAAGATCAATCTCTCGTGTATCACTTGTATCAAGTGAGCCATTAACCATTTTCCCCTTTATCGTCTCTAATATTTTACAAAATAGGTTTTTCCCTTTTTATTCTCATCATAAGTATCATAACCGGTAGAAGGTACCCGCTGCCATGACCGCATCTGTACAAGGAGAGGATGTGTGGTAGGCTCGGTGGTGGAGGATACGAGCATGAGACGATACACCGAGGGTGAGCGGCGCGCCATGCTCGCCGAACTAGGGGCAAGCGGGAAAAGCCTGCGGGAGTTTTGCGAAGCGCGGGGCCTTAACCAGAGGACCGTCCAGCGATGGCAGCGGGATGCGCGCGAGCAGAACAAGGAACGCCGGCCCACAGTCGAGAGAAATGCTCCCCGCAAAGGGCCAGGCTTTCTCCCCGTGGAAGTAGCGAGAGAGCATAGTCCCCTTCGGCCGGGGGAGGGCCCGCTTCGGTCCTTGTGGGAGCCAGGTATTAAGGAAGGAAGAACCTTTCCCCGACTCATCATTCAGGGAGGAACTGGGTGGGTGTTTGAGTGGCAGGGACCGGT
>NZ_PTQW01000049.1 GCF_004343725.1 Treponema sp. J25 | reverse complement strand
CGGGAAGACGAACATCGCAGAGCGGTGGGACGGCGAGTATTCTGCCAAGACCGAGGCGAACGGGGATGGGACAAAGACGATCTATATAGGCAGGGAAGCATTAGAAAAGGGGAGTCGGTTTGGGCTGAACGTGCTTCTGGCCCATGAGGCGTACCGGAACGGGATAGATGATGGGGAAGCGGGGCAGCGGGAAGAGACGGACCGGGCGGTGCTGGGGCATATAGGGGCGGCCTATGCGTTAGGGCAAGCCTACGGGATGGGGGTGATTGGTGAAGCCCTGGGTAAGGAAGTGGCGACATACCTGGCGGCCCTCAGCACGGGGAATATGGAGGACCTTGCCCGGCTTCTTGCGAGCTACGATGCGAGCGGGGATTATTGGCGGCTGATTAGAAGGGACGATGGCACATATGGTGTGCAGTATGACGGGAACCATAGTCTACTTGATGAAAATGGAAATATTTTAATAAGGAGTCAACTAGATATTATTAGTGAAGCAGGTGTGATAACGGGACATAAAGAAACAAGCAAGAATTCGTATGCTCGATCCCTGGGGATGCTTATGGGTATATTCCCGGACTATACCAATGATTATGCTGGATATACTCAGTTCTACCAAAGTAATCCTGGCGCTGTTTGCACCAATATGACAAACTACCTAATTTCAATGATGGAAAATGCAGGATATACATGGGCAAATAATATGTGGAACAATCCACAAGACGGCGCGACAATTGACGCAAATGCATATTTAATGACCTACAAGGATATTAAACGAGGTATTGGCGTAACAAGAAAACAAACCGGGAAAGAGAGCGCAATAATCAGTATAGCCTTAAAAAATGAAAGGGATGAAGTAGTTACTACAGTAAGTAGCTCATTTACAGGATGTACAACTCCGATTAATTTAATTATGATTGAAAATATGATTCCAGAAGGAAGAAGGCTTAAGGCTGCTACTTTTAAGATCAACTTCAATGGGAATGTAGAAATGTTTGGTTTAGGAAGTACTATGCCGGATCCTTCACAGATGGGTAGTGAATACCCAGCTCTGGCAGACGGGACTTATCCGTATGCATGGTCGCTACATCGTCCTTTGGAAAATAGTAGATACAGGGCTTTTAGAATTTTTAGAACGAATCCTCCAAATTGGAATGCCGTTACGGGTCCAACGGGAGATCGGGTCCCAGAAGTGCCTAATTTTCCTTATACAACGGTTAATAACTGGGGTGGTTACCAAAATCAAATGCCGGGATATTACTACGATAATTTAGGACAGCGAACGCCGAAGGATACTAGTTTAATTAATGGCCATAAAACATATTCAAATCCATTTGTAATTCAGCCAGGGACTACTTATACAGCAGGAAGCAAGGGATGTATGGTATGGTTACCACAAACCTTTGCTCAGCTAACCGCAGGATTACAAACAACGAGAGAACCCTACAGAATTTCGTGGGGTTATATTTCCATCATTCGAGATATTTACGGAGATGGAACAAATTCAAGCAATAATTGGTGGCAGCCATGAAAAAGATGATTGTAATCATAGCACTGGCAGTGGGTTTATTGGGGAAGTTGGAAGCGCAAAGTTTTTTAGTTTACGAAGAGTACGGACGAGGGGGGGGAGGGGATGAATTTTTTAATGTTTTTCTTTATAACAATAACGATACTACAAGAGTACAATTGGCTGATGCATGGTATATTCTAAATAGAGGTCAGTCTTACGGCTATGCTGTAAATCCCTTTGTGTTCCTTGAATATAAGGATTCGATACTCATTTTTTGGGAAGACATCGTCGTAATAGAAGGAGGAGAGGGTAAAAAAGGTTGGGAAAAATACCTTGGCGATTTCATAGAAAGAGCGGTGAAACGAGAGGTATACATAATAGATTGTTGCAGCATCTGTAATGGTGCGGACTATGTTGCGTATATAGCCTACTTTGATAAGAGGTGTGAATGTGGCAAAGGTCTTGCAGTTAAAATCGATACAACGACTGACACAGTAGTAAAACGAATTGAGTTTTCCTTGGCAACATCAGAAGGGTATAGAAGAATACTTAATGGAAAACCTGTACCGCTTGAAAATAAGTATATTTTTATTGACTCGTATGATTTCGAGGCATACGCGTACGCAGAAACTATGAATGATGCAAAAAAATTGTTTTCAGCAGGACTCATCGATCTAAACCTCAATGTTTCCAGCTTTGATTATAGCGATACCATAGCAGATTTAATCTGGAAAGCGAGGGGTTTTGTTGTGTTTCCCTATATCCAGGAAGATGGTGGCGCCGGGAACGCAGGGTTCTTTTTAGCATATTCACTGCAAAACGATGCTCTGGAAACATATAGGATCAGGCAATATGAATATAATGAAAAGCTTCGTTCATTTAATTTGATTGTAAATCCCGGGCTTAAGAATAAAAAATTTGGATTTTATGAAATAGGCGATATTCCAGGATTTCGGGTTGTGCCATTTCTGAAAAATCAGAATCTCAAAGGAACAGATGGTCAAGCTAACCGTAAGTTTAGGTATATATGGCCCCGATATGAGGTAAGGAACGTCCCGTTATTATTAAGCGCAGTTTCAAAGCTTGATTCAGGTTATGTTGATGCAGCGGAGCTTCAAAAGATACAGTACTGGTTTCCGCAGGATTCGACCTGGTTCAGCCCAAATACAAATGGAAGAAGAAATTTTGGATTTTATGGAGATAATATTATAAATCTATATGAAGGTATGAAAATAGTCATTTATGATCAATATATTTTATTGTTTTTAAACAATGATAAGTATACCTATGAAGATTTTAAAAATTACTTATATCATTTTACGAGCCTTAAAGTAGATCCTGAAACGGGGTATAGGTATTTTGAAATTTTTGATGAATCATATGGTGAATATATGCGTATGTATTTACTTAGTGGTAAGGACATTATGGTCTTGGTTAAGACTGAAAAATTCAATGGTGCGGAGCAGTTTTCCTGGGGGTTTGATCATTTTGAACTGATTTTCAGTATGGAGCAGATGCTCCAACGAAGAAAAAAATTTATGATTAACGGTGAGTATGTGGAGCATGAATATTTAGATTCCGGAATTAAAACAATTAGTGCTTCGTCGTATCTAACCGAGACGATAAAAGGCAAAAAAGTTGAGTACAAACCAGAATACATGATTAATAGAATATGCAAGCTTCCTGAAAAGACTGATGAGCGAGGATTCCCTGTTTTTGACGAGGGTTTCCCTATTTTTGATAATTTCAAACCTTGCTGGGCCGAAGGCGTTCCTGGAGATGGTATCGGTGAGTGGCTTCAAGTTGAATTTATACGACCCAGCGATGAAATTATGATACTGAATGGCTATGTTGATTTTAGAAACATGAGTGCATACATGAATAACAACAGGCTCAAGAAAATCAGGATAGAATCGGAGCGCCCAGCCTTTAGCATCGAGTACACCTTACCTGACTATGTCGCGTACCATTCGGTACCGCTTCCGCAAAAGACCACAAAAGTCAAAATAACAATTCTTGAGGTGTATAAAGGATTAAAGTACAGTGATACCTGTGTGACTGCAATTGCCCTCCCTCAGGAACGGAGCCGAAGTATTGAAGAAGAAAAGAGGTGGATTTATTATTACTTAAAGAAGAAGAACGTATTCGAATATATAAATCAGTACCTCAAGGAATAAAGGTAAGAGTGTATGTATTCCCCCTTTTCTGATTGGGAAGGGTGCGAAGAGTTCCTCTCTGTGTGGTGGCTATAGCCCCTGGTTTGCACTAACAAGCGTCGCCCCGGGACCCCTCAGGGGCGTGCCAGCGCCTCTTGGAAAGCCTCAGGGCTCCTGGGGCCCAGTCCCAGTCCCCAGCTAAACTATAGCTCTTCAATCTCCTCCCGGGAAAGGCCGGTCACCTCGGCAATGATATCAATCTCAATCCCGCGGGACTTCATTCTCCGGGCCGTTTCCCGACGGTTTTTTTCTTCGCCCAGGGCCATGCCTTCGTTGCGACCTTCCATAAACCATTCCTGTTCTTTCTTCTTGATGGCAGTGGCTAACATGGTCGGTACCTCCTTAAGGGTACGAATCTCATCCACCCATTGAGGAACGGGGTCCTCAAAATGGGCG
>NZ_PTQW01000048.1 GCF_004343725.1 Treponema sp. J25 | reverse complement strand
CGGTTTTTAGAGGTGCCCTTAAAGTATCTTCTTTATTCAGTTCTTCTATTTTTATAGAAGCCCTTTGTTCTTCGTTAAAATTTTTGGGGTCAATCTCTGCTAGTATTTTATATATAAGTTCTTTTTTTTCAATCTCCTTATTATCAGAGAAATCAAATAATGAATTTACAACATCTTCTTCAAAATCTCTCCCATTAGTAATAAAATCATAATTATTATCGTTTCCATCATCTTTATCTGCCAAGGTTAAACATTCAATTCCAAATTTTTCCAAAAGTTTCTTTAAGGGTTTAATACTTTTCTTACCATCTGCTTTTATAATAGATAATCCTAACATGTCCATATCAATACCACTTTTTTCAAACCACTCAGGTAAGGCTCCGTATTCAGTATCACCTTCAACAATAATAACACATTTAGAAAAGAATGCTTCTTTAATATATTGTATTTGCTTATAAAGATGTTTTTCTATTGCGTTTTCTAACTGGATGCTTTGGCCTGAGATTGAAGATAATTTTTTTGAATAGTATAGTCTTACATACTGTTTATAATCATTAAGAAGCACATTGGGTGAATGGGTAACAATTATAGCCTGTCCATAAATGTGGTCGATGTTAAAATTTTCTTTTAAAAAGTTTTTAAAGCTTTCGTCGTTATTTGTAAGCATTTTATGTACTGTTTTAACAAGACTTCGTTGCATATATGGATGCATATGTATTTCGGGTTCGTCAATACAAAGAATAAGCGAAATAGATTTTTTTCCATTGGTATCTGTAAATATGGAATCTTCTTTTTTTTCTGATTCTAAAATCTCTATTGTTTTATTGAGTATATAAAAGAATATTATCAAATTGTATTGAACTCCATAACCTGTGCTGAATATTGTAATTTCATCCTTATCAAGTAAATCTAGTAAACTCAATATCTGATCAAAAACTTCTTTTTTATATCCAACTTTCACGCCAAGATTATGAAAATACTGGAAAGTTTCTAAGTCCTTATTAATCTTAGAAATTAACTGAGTTAGCTCAGAGTCTTTAATATAAGCATTTGGTTCATTGTTAAAATGTTTTTTAACTAAATAGCTTAAGAATTTTCCAGCGCCTCTGCTTTTAGAAAAGTCTAACTCATCCCCAGGTTTGCGTAAGGGGTCATACCTGATCAAATTTGCAAATCTTAGTTTTCTTGAAGAAATTTCTTCATCAGTTTCTTTGTGAAAAATTTTTATACTATCATCAGGATTTTCTTGTTTAATTAATAAGTTTATTTCAATGCTACCATTTTCTGATGTAATTTTTTCTGGAGAAAAAAGGTCATCAAAAATTCCTATTTCAATATTATCCAATTCAAGCTTTAGTTCTATTTCTATGGCTGTATTAACATCTTTAAAATCATCTTTATAAAAACTTCTTTTATTAAAAATAGTATCTAGTAAGTCTAAAATATTTGTCTTGCCTATATTATTTTCCCCTATAATAAAAGTTAAATTAGGATGAAATATTAGATTTATATTATCAAAATTTCTATAATTTTTAATATCAATTTGCTTTATTTTCATAGCTATTCTCTCTCTTCTTTAGAAGTAATCTATTGCTTTCTTAATTTTACTGTTTCTTAGTTAACCGAGTTTTGTTTCTTGCTAAAATTCCCTTTTCGGTGGTTAGGTTGTTTCCCTTCAGGATTCGGCTTCTCCCCCGAATTCCGAGTATTCCCCTCTCCCAAACAACGGAGCTTCTCAAAATTCTCTCGGCAACGCCGATCGTCTAAAGTATAGTTTTTGTCTTTTTCTCCTGTCAAATTTAGACTTGAAAATTAGCATCAATCTTCAAGCTTTATTACTGTACTCTTAACCTGCTCTAATTTTGGGCTGATACCCTTATAGGAAAAGTCACCGACATAGAAAACGATGCTGTTTGTTGCAACATCGGCTGTTATAATCATTGCGGAGATTAAAACTGGATTTTTGGGGTCCCATTCTTCTTGTATATATTTATTCATGCTAGGTCCCCAAAAAAGATAGTAGGTATAGTCGGTGTCTTGCCATGAGGTTACGGAAACAAAATCGCCAAACCCTAGAATGTTTCTAAAAGCACCAATCGTGCTTTCAATTTTTCCCTTTTCTTCGGGGGTGAGTAGGTGGGGCTTTTTTTCTAGCAATAGGGAAAAACGGCATCCGCTTTGAATAATGGTTCCTCCTAAATTATAGTTTTGTGGGGGAGGATCCCTTCGTTCTTCCCCTGTTTCAGGATCGTGCCAGTGACAGAAGGTATACGCCGCTTCATGGGGGCTCCACTCTGGATACCAGAAAATTCTTTGTGTGTTTTCATTGAGTATCGTATATACATGAAACCATCGGTTATTCATGTAATCAACCGGATAGCTGGGGGTTGAAAAATTTAAAAATATATCGTTGACATCAGGTGTAAAGACCAGGATATTTGTGCTTTTTAAAGGGGTATCTACCTGTACCGTCCCGAGGGCCATATTAGTTTTTACTGTAGCCATTGGTTGTATGTCCGGTGCGACGGCCGCCAGATAGCAAATAAGTACTCTATATACCACTTCCTTTTTACCGTTGGACAGAAAATAGGTATAGGATCCTTCAATGAGTATGTATTTTCCCCATCCACTTGATCCTGTAGGGTCGACATCGATTACCTTTCCGTTGACAAATGAAGAGAGGCTTTCTCCCTGTTTAAAAGTTTTTTTAGGATCAATGCCATTGGCAGTGATGAGTTTCTCAATTTTATCTTGTGGAATTTTCTTTATATCAGCGAAAGGGTTCCCCTGGGGAGCCATTGCGGTAAGTTTTTCTTTTGTTGGGACAACTATTGTTTTTGTATCGATTGGTAGAAAGCTAAACAAAGCGGGGCGCTTCTCGGGTATTGGGCTTACTGTCGTTTTGGGTGTGGATGCACAGGAAAACGCTACGAATAGGATTATGGGAACAACTGCAAAACGGACTATCTTTTTCATGATGCCTCCTTTTCTTGTATGGCAGATTTTTTCGTTATGTACTCAGCAGATTGCTGGAATAACCCGGGTGTACCATCACCACCGTGGCCGAATTATCGGCCTAATTCTGAAAGTTTCTGTTTAGCATATGCTGCGGCATCCCTATCTGAGGATCTGGCCATAAGGGTATAAAACTTTTTTGCCTTCTCGATATCTTGTGTTATTTCATATAGGCATGCCAGGTTACTGAGTATGACGTCATCCGATGGAGCTACTTGATAGCCTGCGAGAAAATACCGTTCTGCGTTTTGAAGATCCCCTGACATGGCGTAATATAAGCCACAATCATTATATCCGATAGGGCTCTGAGGAAAATATTCAATAAGGGCTTCGCTGACCGGTTGTACACATTTAAACGCCACATTGTTCCCGCTATCCATCCATTCTGCGATGTAGGTCTGAAGGGTTTCGACAAAAAACGCTTTCCCATTCTCAAGCACCTGTCCATCACTCCATTTCCACTGATGATCATTATTTTTCCCCACCGCAAACAGGGTGAGCAAATAATCCTTTTGTTCGTTATATGCCTTAAGGAGCGAAAGGAACCTGGTTTTGCCGAAATGCATATCGAGCCGGTCAGGATAGAGTTCGATAGCCTTGTTGATAACCTGCAATGCCTTTTCGGTATTGACCCTATCATAGAACACTTCCCCATAGAGGTAGCCAACCTTCTCCCCCGTTGCCGGATCGGTAATGATCATAGCGGTACCCCGAACCGGCGGGTTTTCGTCTCCGAACACTAAGGTTTCCTTGGATGCCATCTTGATATAGTAGTTAAAGTAACCGATCAGCATTTCTGGATCGTCGGGGCTCTTTTTTTCCCATTGTTCCAAATGGGCCTTCAATTCCTGCATCTTGTTTGCCTGCAGTAATTGTAAATAGGTGCTTTTGTCATCTGCAAAGAGAAAAACCACATTTACCACGATCAGTAAAACGGCTAACCATCTATTTTTCATCGCATCGCCCCTTATACCTCTTAACCCCTGTTATTCTAAAAATTATCAGAACCTTAAGTAGTAAAGCTGAACCTTGCCCGTGGGATACGCTGTAACATCAAGAAGAGCGTCCTAACTGGTAGGACTTCCCCTTTCGGTGGGTAGGTAGTTTCCCTTCGGAGTTCGATGTTTCCCTGGACTACGGGTGTTTCCCTATCCCGGACACGAAGCCTGTCAGAATTTTTCGGCACCGCCGATAGCTTGAGTATAATTCCCGGTTCTTTCTGCTGTCAACGCTTGATAGGAAAATTGGACAAAGTTCAAGGATATGATTTTTGTTATTGCTTCCCCCGGGGGGTACCATGTCTGTTTACAGAACACATTTTTACCTTTTACCCTGGAAGACCCTGGGGAACCATGCTATATGTATTGATAGGTCGTACTGCATAAAGGAGGAGTAAGGGTATGCAACGGGGGGCCTTTGTTCTTGGTGCGGCGATGTTCCTTTGTTTGGTGGGCTGTACTACCTTTTACGGGGCGGGCCAGTTAGGGTACGATATGGTTCCTGTCCCGCCGATACATCTTTCCGATGAGAAAGATGCTTCTCAAACCGAATTCCATGGGCTTTTTAAAGTGAGCGGTATTAACAGTCTGCTTTATACCGAGGACTTTTCCTGGATGGCCCAGGGGGGCTTCCTGTATATTCCCAAAACCCCCTTGCTGGATGGTGGGGTGGTAATTCTTTATCCCGGGGCGTTGACCGCCTGGTCAGGTATGGCCGTTTGTAACCATAGTCCTTCAGGGGTTCCTATAGAAAATTTAATTCCCGGTCGCTATATGTTTTATGGGGGATCCTTCCAACAGGGCCTGTATATTATGATGTCCAGCGGGACGAACACTTATGTTCGAAGCGGAATCCAGCTTCAGGGAGCCTATGAAACAGGGCCATACCGGGAGTTTCGCCGGACCATCTCGCAAAACAATCCGTTAAATAGTGAATTTTACTCTTTTATTGATATTTCCTCTTCTCCCTGGTCAGTGACGGTTCTCCTGGATTTGTTGGGGTATCAATATAGTCAGGGGGACAAGTCGTTTATGGTTACTGCCAGTATGGCGTTCCACTGGCCCAGTGTGTTCTCGGTCAAAGATCTGATGAATGATGGGGGATTTAGGACCGCAGGTCTTACGGGAATGTATCGGAAGGACCGCGCCACTTTTTTTGTCAGTTTCAACTCCCTGGCACTCCTGAACATGGGGGTTACCATGGGTGTTATGTATCAACTTCACTAAGAAGAAAAGTCTAAGCAATTAGTTTTCCGCCCATCCTTTGGGAAGCGGTAGGTACCCCAGGACTGTTTCAACATATAAAAAGGGCTGCCGCTATTGACATTTTTACTCTATTTGTTATTCTATTCTGGATAGATGACATTTTTATGTTAATTTGTCAAAAAAGGATATAGCATGGCCTACGAAATTGTTGCAACGGGCATGGCGGTGCCCCCTCGTCGGGTAAGTAACGATGAACTAGCCCAAAAACTTGATACTTCTGACGAATGGATCCGATCCCACACCGGGATAGGGAATAGACACATTGCGGATGAACACACCGCTGCGAGCGACCTGGCGGTGCAGGCCGCTCAATCGGCGCTTCACATGCTCGTAGAACGGGACCCTTCCTTAGGGGGAAGTTACGAAGCGGCTGTTCAATCCCTGGATATGGTGGTTGTCGCTACGGCAACCCCTGACTTTTACGGCTTCCCTTCTACGGCCTGTCTTGTTCAGGATCGCCTGGGGGCACATCGGGCGGGGGCCGTGGATGTGGTGGCGGGATGTACTGCTTTCATCTATGCCCTTGAAACGGCGGCGGGCATGCTTGCCCTTAAGGATAGCCGCCGACGGGCCCTGGTGATTGGTGCGGAGATCCTCAGTAAGGTAACAAACTGGCAGGACCGGAGCACCTGTGTGCTCTTTGGGGATGGGGCTGGCGCGGTAATCCTTGAGAAAACCGATGCCCCCACGAAGGGACAGGGCCGGCGGGGGCTGCTCCGTTCTATCCTGGGTTCCGATGGCTCCGGTGGCGAGCACCTTATCCTCCGGCGTGGGGGAAGCCGCAACCCCTATAGGGCAGGGGAGACCCTGGATCTTCCTCCGGTTATCGAGATGAATGGCCGGGCCGTATACAACTTTGCGGTTAAGGCCGTCACCGATACCATCGATGCCCTGCTCACCGAAGAAGGGATCTCCGTGGAAGATCTTGCCTGGATCGTGCCGCACCAGGCAAACGCCCGGATCGTCCAGGCTGCGGCAAAACGCTTTGGCATCCCTGAAGAAAAGTTCTTTTTAAACATTGAAGAATACGCGAATACTTCGGCCGCTTCTATCCCCATTGCCCTGGATGAGATGAATCGATCCGGTAAACTCCATCGGGGAGATCTTATCTTGATGGTGGGTTTTGGAGCAGGTCTGACCTATGGAGGGAATTTACTCATATGGTAGCAAAAAAGTACGCCTTTCTGTTTCCCGGCCAGGGAGCCCAGTACCCCAAAATGGGGCTTGATCTCTACGAGCAGAGCCCGAGGGTGCGAGACCTGTTTGCCCTGGCCAGTGATGTGGCTCAGATGGATATGCGAAAAATCCTGGAAGAAGCGCCAGAAGAGGAGCTTAAGCGAACGGACCTTTCTCAGCCCCTCATTACCCTGGTGAACCTTTCGGCTGCCGCGGTATTGAGGGAGCGGGGTATCCAGCCGGTGGCCTGTGCGGGCTTTAGTCTGGGAGAATATGCGGCCCTGGTAGAAGCGGGGGTGCTTTCAGTGGAGGATTGTTTTCGCCTGGTTGTTGCCCGGGGTAAGGCCATGCAGGCCGTGGCGGACCGCCTGACCGCAGAAGGGGCGTCAGAGGCACCCAGCGGGGATGCCTCTGGTGGGGTGTCTTCTTCCAGTGCCGGTGGGGTGCCGGGGATGATGGCGGTTCTGGGGCTTTCTGAAGAAGAGGTAGAACGGCTGATCCAGCGGTGGCAAAAGGAGGAGAGCCTGCCATTGTATGCGGCCAATTTTAATAGCCCCCGCCAGGTGGTGGTGGCGGGCACCGGGGCGGCCCTGTCCTTAGCGGAGGAGCGGTTTAAAGCCGCCGGGGCTCGCCGGGTGGTCCGTCTTAAAGTGGCCGGGCCCTTTCATTCGCCCCTCGTGGCAGAGGCCCAGAAAGCCTTTGGACCGCTGTTGGATTCGGTTCCCTTCAGGGATCCGGTGCTTCCCCTCTTTTCAAATGTCACCGGAAGTCTGGTTACAACTGGCGCGGAGGCCCGGGCCCTGGCCCTCCGCCAGATCGTCGAAAGTGTTCGCTGGACCCGGGAAGAGGCCGAATTGGCCCGGCTCGAACTTGATGGGGTTCTGGAAGTTGGTCCCGGGAAGGTCCTGCAGGGACTGTGGAAAGAGATAGGAAGTTCTGTCCCCGCTTTTGGGGCGGGGACCTGGGCAGAAATCGAGGCCATAGAAAAATAGGGACCATATAAAAAGGATGCGGATGGATATCGCCCCTGAAAAAGGGCGGAAATGATATATCACAGAAGAATCTGTCAGGGCCCGGTGTTCTGAGGCCCCTTTGGATTACAGAAAGGATCCTGCCGGATACCCTGGTGGTTCCTATTTTATCCGATGGAAGGAGCAAAAAGGGATGAAGAAGCTGTTAGAAGGAAAAAAGGCCCTGGTTACGGGGGCATCCCGGGGAATTGGGAAGGCCATTGTGGAGCAGTTTTTAGCCGAGGGCGCCGAAGTGTGGGGGCTCAGTACCCGGGAGCCCGCAGACCTGGCAGAACGGACTGCCGCAGCCCAGGGAAGGCTCCATTGGGTGGTGGCTGACCTTTCCCAGCTTTCGGGGATAGAAGCCCTTGTGGAGGGCCTCCAAAAAGAAGTGGGGGGCTTTGACATTCTGGTAAATAATGCGGGAATCACCAAGGATGGCCTTGCCTTTCGCATGAGCCTTGAGGATTTTCAGAAGGTCCTCGATGTAAACTTAACGGCGGCCTTCCTTATTGCCCGAACGGTAGGCCGGGAAATGATCCGGAAAAAAGCGGGTTCCATCATCAACATGTCCAGTGTGGTGGGGCTCCACGGAAACGGGGGACAGGCAAACTATGCGGCCAGCAAGGCCGGACTTATTGGCCTGACAAAAAGCCTTGCCCAGGAACTGGCAAGCCGGAATGTGCGGGTAAACGCCATTGCCCCCGGCTACATTGTCACTGATATGACCGAGGCGATTCCTCAAACCGCAAAGGAAAAATTGATGGACCATATTCCCCTTAAACGACTGGGCCAACCCGAGGACATTGCCCAGGCGGCTCTTTTCCTGGCGAGTGATATGTCTGCATATATCACCGGTCAGGTCATTTCGGTAGATGGCGGTATGTTCATATAAGGAGAAATACGTCTATGAAAACCAGAGTGGTGGTAACAGGAATGGGGGCAATTAGCCCTATTGGCAATTCGGTTCCCGAATTTTCCCAGGCCCTTAAGGCAGGAAAAAGTGGCATCGACCGGATTACCCTTTTTGATACTACTGAATTTGATGTAAAGATTGCGGCGGAGGTAAAAAACTTTGATCCCCTGGTGTGGATTGATAAAAAGGATGCCCGTAAAATGGCCCGATTCACCCAGTTTGCGGTGGCCGCTACGGCCCAGGCCCTCCAACAGGCGGGACTGGTGGAACGGGGCCCCGAGGATCCGGAGAACATCCCCCGAAAACTCCGCTGTAATCCCGAGCGGACGGGAGTGGTGATTGGGAACGGTATCGGTGGCTGGGAGATTACGGAAGAATCCTTCCGTAAACTTATCGCCCATGGTCCTAAACGGGTGCTTCCCCTTACGGTTCCCATGATGATTAACAATGAGGCCGCGGGGAACATTTCCATGGTGTATGGCACCAAGGGCCCCGCCTTTACCCAGGTCACTGCCTGTGCATCGGGAACCGACGCCCTGGGGCAGGCCCTGGATCTGATTCGTTCTGGACGCTGTGATGTGGTAATAGCCGGTGGTACCGAAGCGGCTATCGTTCCCTTTGCCATTGCGGGCTTCCAGATGCTCAAGGCCCTTTCCACCCGGAACGATGAGCCCCAGAGGGCAAGTCGGCCCTTTGATAAAGACCGGGATGGCTTTGTCATGGGCGAAGGGGCAGGGATCCTTATTCTGGAAAGCGAGGCCCATGCGAAGCAGCGGAGGGCTCGAATCCTTGCGGAATTTGCCGGCTATGGAGCCACGGCCGATGCGTACCATATCACGGCCCCCGATCCCACCGGGGAAGGGGGTGGGCGGGCCATGCGGCTTGCCATAGAAGATGCGGGGCTCAAACCGGAGGATATCCAGTACTACAATGCCCACGGGACCAGCACCGAAATCAATGATCCCACCGAAACAAAAATGATAAAACTCGCCTTTGGCGACCATGCCTATAAAATGAAGGTTTCCAGCACCAAGAGCATGACCGGCCACTGTATTGCCGCTGCGGGGGCCCTCGAGGCCATTGCCTGTATCCTGGCTATTACTGAGGGCTTCTATCCCCCGACCATCAATCTGGATCATCCCGATCCAGAGTGTGACCTGGATTATGTGCCCAACCAGGTCCAGTACGGGGAAATTCGGGCCGCGGCCTCCGGTTCCCTGGGCTTCGGGGGCCATAACGGGGTGGTGGTCTTTACCCGTTATACGAACTAAGGGGGAAAATTATGAACGAAATGGAACAACTGTTACCCCATCGGCGGCCCTTTTTATTCGTCGATGTGATCGATGAGGCCACCAAAGAACGCATAGTGGCCCGTCATGTCTTTACCCCGGATGAATTCTTCTTTAGCGGCCACTTTCCCCAGTACCCGGTGGTGCCGGGGGTAATCCTGGTGGAAACCATGGCCCAGGCGGGGGGTGCGGGCCTTCGGAAACTGGGCATCCTCGGGGGGGATTCCCTCTTTTTCCTTGCATCGGTAGATAACGTAAAATTCCGCCGTCAGGTTCGGCCCGGCGATGAGGTGCGCCTGGAAATCGAAAACCTGCGGGTTTCAAGCAGGATGATAAAGCAGGCCGGCAAGGTCTACGTGGGCTCTGAGCTTGCCGCAGAGGCCGAGTGGATGTGCCTTGTGGGAGGCGTTTCGGCGGACGTCGCCGGGGGAAACGCCCAATGAGCTTTCCCATACCGCAGGGTCAATGGCCCTTTTAGTTCATCAGGAGGAAACCAATGATAATTAAACCGATGATCCGCAACAATATCTGCTTAAGTAGCCATCCCACGGGGTGCCTTAAGGCGGTGCAAAACCAGATTAACTACGTTACCACCCACCTGGCGGGTGGCCTCTCTCCTATGGAGGCGGCCCGAAGGGCGCCCCAGGGGGCCCCTCGCCTTGCCCTGGTGATTGGCTGTTCTACGGGCTATGGCCTTGCGAGCCGCATCGCCGCTGCCTTTGGCTATGGGGCCGCTACGGTGGGTATCTCCTTTGAAAAGGCCGGGAGCCCCACCAAACCGGGTACCCCCGGCTGGTACAATAACCTTGCCTTTGATCGGGAAGCCGCCACGGCGGGCCTGGTAAGCCAGAGCCTGGATGGGGACGCCTTTTCCAGCGAAATGAAGGACCGGGCCATCGCGGCAATCAAGGAAGTTGCCCAGAAGGCAGGAATCCCCGCCCAGGTGGACCTGGTGGTCTATTCCCTCGCGAGCCCGGTGCGCACCGATCCCCGGGATGGGACCCTGTATCGCTCGGTGATCAAGCCCATCGGGGCCCCCTTTTCGGGCAAAACCCTGGACATGATGACGGGAAAGATCAGCATCGCTACCGCCGAACCTGCTACGGAGGAAGAGATAGCCCATACGGTAAAGGTGATGGGCGGGGAGGACTGGGAACTGTGGATCGATGCCCTCCTGGCGGCGGGGGTGCTTGCCCCGGGCGCCCGTACCGTAGCTTACACCTACATCGGGCCCGAGCTTTCCTGGCCCATCTATAAAAATGGAACCATTGGAAAAGCCAAGGAACACCTGGAAAAAACAAGCCATGTTTTAAACGACAGACTTGCCAGGCAGGTGGGAGGGGCCGCCTGGGTTTCGGTAAACAAGGCCCTGGTAACCCGGGCGAGCGCGGTAATCCCCATCATCCCCCTCTATATTTCCTGTCTTTTTAAGGTGATGAAAGAAAAGAACCTCCACGAAGGCTGCATCGAGCAATTGGTCCGTCTGTACCGGGATCGGCTCTACACCGTTGAGGCTGCCCGGAATGCCAGCCGGGTCCCGGTCGATGGGGAACGCCGGATCCGTATCGACGACTGGGAGATGCGGGATGATGTGCAGGCCGAGACCAAACGACGCATGGAAGCCGCCACGGAGGAAAATATCTTTGAACTGGCCGACGTGGAAGGGTATCGACACGACTTCCTGGAAGCCCATGGTTTTGATGTGGCCGGTGTGGATTACGAAGCCGATGTGGATCCTTCAGGAATTTAAGGAAAAATGAAAAGGAGCGAATACCATGGATGATAAGAATTTACTTGCCATTATAGAAAAATTCGGCACCAGTTCCATTGCGGAACTTGAACTGAGCGATGGCTCTATTCACCTGGTGTTACGGAAAGAAGCGGCCCTCCGGGGCCGGGGAGAAGGAACCGCCATTGCGACGACCTCTGTGGAAAAACAGGGGGCTCCCGCTCTTTCTTCTGCTGGAAGCGCGGGTGTCGCTTCTGGCTCTGGTCATGACCAGGGGGTACACCTGGGGCTTCCTGCCCACGAAGGGGGCGCCACAGCGGCAGGAACCGAAGTTATTACCAGCCCCATTGTGGCGACCTTTTATCGATCCCCCAGTCCTGATGCGCCTCCCTTCGTAGAGATTGGAAGCAAGGTAAAGGCGGGCCAGACCCTCTGTATCCTCGAAGCCATGAAGATGATGAATCACCTGGAAGCGGAATTCGATTGTGAAATTGTCGCTATCAAGGCCCAAAATGGGGACCTCGTCGAGTATGGGCAGGCCCTCTTCGAAGTAAAACGACTATAGGAGTTTCCCGTGGTACGACGTATCCTCATTGCAAACCGGGGGGAAATCGCCGTCCGGGTTATCCGCACCTGCCGGGAACTGGGCATCGAGACGGTGGCGGTCTATTCCACCGCCGACCGGGATAGCCTCCACGTACAGTTGGCAGATCAGGCGGTGTGTATTGGGCCTCCTCCGTCGGCAAAAAGTTACCTGGTAAAGGAAAATCTCATCATGGCGGCCCTCAGGACTGGCTGTCAGGCCATTCATCCGGGGGTTGGGTTCTTGTCAGAAAGTGCCGACTTTGCCCGGGCGGTGCAGAAAGAAGGACTTATTTTTATCGGTCCCGACCCGGAGGTGATCGACCTATTGGGAGACAAGGTTCAGGCCCGGAACACCGCCAAGAAGTATGGCCTTCCAATTACTCCGGGCACCGAAGGGGCCGTCCAGGACCCCGTGGAGGCGGCAAAAATTGCCCGGGAACTGGGGTACCCGGTCATCATAAAAGCCGCGGCCGGTGGCGGCGGTAAAGGGATGCGGGTAATCCGTCGGGAAGAAGAACTGGCGGAAAACCTGGCTATCGCCAGTCGAGAGGCGGCGGCTAACTTTGCGGATGGCACGGTGTTTATCGAAAAATACCTCGAAAACCCCCGACACGTGGAACTGCAGATTGTGGCCGATGGGAAAGGAACGGTCCTCGTCCTGGGAGAACGGGACTGTTCGGTTCAAAAGCGGCATCAAAAGCTTATCGAAGAAAGCCCCTCCCCCGCGGTAGATGAGGATATGCGGCGACGCATGTCCGAAGGGGCGGTGCGCATGTTCCGGGAACTGAAGTATCGGGGCGCGGGAACCATCGAATTCCTGGTGTCCGGTAAGGACTTTTATTTTATGGAAGTAAATGCCCGCATCCAGGTGGAACATCCGGTAAGCGAGTTCGTGACGGGTATCGACATTATCCGTCAGCAGATTCTAGCCTGTACCGAAGGCCGCATGGAGATTGACCCTGAGACGGTCCGCCTTTCGGGGTGGTCCATCGAGTGTCGGATTAACGCCCTGAGTCCCGGCAAGGTGCATCGCCTCGATGTTCCCGGTGGCCCCGGGGTTCGATTCGATTCTTTTCTGTATAGCGGCTGTACGGTGCCCCCCCACTATGACTCCATGGTGGCTAAGCTTATTGTGTATGCGCCAACCCGCCCCCTTGCCCTGGCCCGGATGGATCGGGCCCTTCGGGAACTGCGGATCGAAGGGATCAAAACGAATGCGGCCCAGCAGCGGTGGATTATAAACCATCCAAAGTTCCAGAGTGGTGATTTTGGGACTGGCTACTATGCCGAAATAGAAAAGGAGGTGGAACATGTCCACTGAGAACCCCTGTCCCTCCTGTGGGGCCCTCCATGATGAAGCAACTATCGCGGCGGCCCTTAAAACCTGCCCATCCTGTGGCTATCATTACCGGATGGAGCCCGCCGAACGCCTTTCCTACCTGGTGGATCCGGGGAGCTTTGTGGAATTTTCGGCCAACCTCCGTTCGTTAAATCCCATTGATCTTGCGGGCTACGAAGAAAAGCTTTCTGAAGCAGAGGCCAAAGCCCGGATGAAAGAGGCGGTTATCACCGGCACCGCCGCCATCGAGGGAAAGCCCGTGGTGTTGGCCCTTATGTCCTTTAATTTTATGGGAGGATCCATGGGCTCGGTAGTGGGAGAAAAGATAACCCGGGCCCTTCTTAAGGGGGCCCAGGAGCGAAAACCGGTGATTATTTATACCACCAGCGGGGGAGCCCGCATGCAGGAAGGGATTTTTTCCCTCATGCAGATGGCCAAAACCTCCAGCGCCGTGGCGGAACTCGGGAAGGCCGGGGTTCCCTATTTTGTGGTACTCTGTGATCCCACCACAGGCGGGGTGACCGCCAGTTTTGCCATGCTCGCCGATGTGACACTGGCTGAACCGGGGGCGCTCATTGGTTTTGCGGGTCCCCGGGTTATCGAGGGAACCATCCGACAAAAATTGCCCGAGGGCTTCCAGCGGGCCGAATTCCAGCTGGAAAAGGGTTTTGTAGATGCGATCGTGCCGCGAAAGGAACAGCGCCGTTTCCTTTCCCTCCTCATCGATCTGCATCGTCCTGCCTGTGGAAACGGTCAGGGATGGGATGTGGACGAAACGCCCCAGGGGCTTTCCAGGGAGGCCTAGGATGCAGAAAAGTCTTGAAAAAAAACTAGAAGAATTAAAAGAACTGGCCCAAAAGCAGGGCATTGATGTGCAGGAAGAACTCAGCCAGATTGAAGCGAAGATTCGGGCCGCATCAAAAACCGAACAGGCCTGGCGGCGGGTAGAACTGGCCCGTCATCCGGATCGCCCCTATTCATTAGACTATATTACCCGTATTTTTGATAACTTTATCGAACTCCACGGGGACCGCTATTTTGCGGATGACCCCGCCATTGTGGGAGGTCTGGGATTTTTGAATGGCATGCCCGTTACCATCATTGCCAACCAGAAGGGCCGAACCTTAAAGGAAAACATGCGCCGTAACCACGGCATGGCAAATCCCGAGGGGTATCGCAAGGCCCTGCGCCTTGCCAAGCAGGCAGAAAAATTCCGTCGCCCTATCATCACCTTTGTGGATACCTCCGGGGCCTATCCTGGACTTGGGGCGGAAGAACGGGGAATCGGGGAAGCCATCGCCCGGAACCTTATGGAATTGAGCCAGCTTAAGACGCCCATTATTTGTGTTATCATTGGGGAAGGCGGCTCCGGCGGTGCCCTGGGGATTTGCGTGGGAGATAAGATCTACATGCTTGAAAACGCCATCTACTCGGTGATTAGCCCCGAAGGCTGCGCTTCCATTCTTCTTCGGGATGCAAGCCGGGCGCGGGATGCGGCGGCCATGCTCAGGATTACCAGTGCGGATCTGTTAGAATTCAAGATCGTTAATGGAGTAATTCCTGAACCGCCGGGTGGGGCCCATACCGATGTGGATGCGACAGCCCGGGCCATCAAAGAAGTATTGGTCCGGGACCTTTCCGATTTGTGCCAGCGGAATCCGGCGGTACTGGTGCGATATCGAAACCAGAAGATCCGGAAAATTGGTCACTGGCACGAGGGCAGTGACGAATAATTGGAACCCTCGCTGAAAAAGGAGGCCCCTTAGCGAAATCGGGGCTGCTGGAAAAGGCCGGTGAATGGAGGGACCCCCTGTTTTGACGGGGCCCGATTTTCTGGGTGAAGTCCCCTTTGCATTCCCCGGCTCCCTAAAGGGGGGGGACAATACCCTTTTTCTGGGGCAAGGCACGACGCTAATAAAAAAACGACAGCCTTCGTGAAAACCTTCTTGTCCAGGGCTGGCGCCTTTGATTTCATCAAAAATTAATACATTATTAACAATCCATAGCCTAATTCTTTTCTATGCTGTATCCATGAGTATGAAAGATGTGTATCGATCCCTGGATAACCTTATAAAAGAATGTCCCCAACGGTCACTGCAGAACGGGGATCGTTATGTGATTATGAGTGACCTGCATATGGGTGACGGCGGAAGTCGGGACGATCTTGCCCATAATCGGGCGTTGATAGTCAAGGCGCTGCACTATTACTATGCCCAGGGATATACGCTTATTCTTAACGGAGATATCGAGGACGTTCAAAAATTTAAGTATGCCCAGATTCTAACTGCCTGGCGGGATCTTTTTAAGATTTTTAATGACTTTGCCCAGGATAATCGATTTATAAAAATTGTGGGAAACCACGATATAGCTCTCCTCCACGATACGGATTATCCCTATCCCTTGCATCACGGCTATTCCTTTGTTAAAGGAAATGATCGGCTCTTTGTTTTTCATGGTCATCAGGCATCCAAACTGTTTAGCGAATATGATTATATATCGGAGTTTGTCGTAAAATTTATGGCCAAGCCCTTCCATATAAAAAATGGGAATGTGGCCCACCACTCAAAACGAAGGTTTGCGGTGGAAAAACGGATTTACCGGTATGCCCAGGACCGCAAAGTAATTGCGATTATCGGTCATACCCACCGGCCCCTCTTTGAATCCCTTTCAAAGTATGATAGCCTGCGCTGGAGTATAGAAGACCTTATCCGTGAGTATGCCCTTGCTTCGGGGGAACGACGGGAACAAATACGGATCACCCTTACGGTGTACAAAGCTGAACTGGAACGACTGGAAAAACAAAAACTGAAAGAAAAGATTTCCCGAAGCCTTTATCAGGCAAGCCCTCTTTTGGTGCCCTGTCTTTTTAACTCCGGCTGTGCCACGGGAAAAAAGGGGCTTACCTGTTTAGAGGTAAGTGCGGAACGTATTTCTCTGGAATACTGGACACCCCGGGGACAGGCAAAATCGTACATCCATGAAGAAGCCCTCCGTCAGGAAAACTATGAGGATTTCCAGAAGTATACCCTTAAAGAGGATGACCTGGGGCATGTGTTTCTGCGAATTTCCCTCTTAGGAAGCGAAAGTTAACTTGTTATAACGGGTTTTTTTGTTCATACTTTCATTATTATGTCACCTCAAAATCTCAGCGAAACAAACGAAAAAGTTGCGCTTGTTCGATTGGCTTCCCACATAGCCCTGTGGGGCAACCTCTTCCTCGCTTCTCTTAAAATTGGTACCGGTCTTCTGGCGTCAAGCTTGGCGGTGTTGGGGGATGGCATCGATTCTTCTACCGATGTGATCATCGCCCTCATGTCGCTTTTAGTGGCGGGGATCATTGCCCGCCCTGCGGATCGCAAGCACCCCTGGGGGCACGGCCGGGCCGAAACCATCGCCACGACGATCCTTTCGTTCATTCTTTTTTTTGCGGGGGCCCAGCTTATGCTCCGGGCGGGGGAACGACTGTTTTCATTAGGGGATACCAGGGTCCCTCCACCCCTCGTGCTGGTGGTTACCCTCTGTTCCATCCTGGGAAAGCTCTTCCTTGCCTGGTCCCAGATGTACCTGGGCAAACGGGCTAACTCGGCCATGCTTAAGGCTAATGGCAAGAACATGCTCGGCGATGTGGTGATCTCCAGTGGCGTCCTTATAGGTCTGGCTCTTTCTATTTTGTTCCATCTTCCCATCCTCGATCCTCTGGTGGCAATTGGGGTAGGCCTATGGGTTATTCGGGCGGCTATCAGTATCTTCTGGGAAGTGAATACGGAACTCATGGATGGAAACAGTGATCCCGAACTGTACCAGGCCCTTTTTGAAGCGGTCCGATCCGTGCCGGGAACGGTGAATCCCCATCGGGCGCGGATGCGCCGTATTGCGGGGCTCTGGGATATCGATCTGGATATTGAGGTTAATCCAGAACTTTCTGTTCGGGAGGCCCACCACTTAGCCAGCTTGGTGGAGCAGGCGATAAAAGAACGGGTTGATGGGGTCTACGATATCATGGTGCATGTGGAGCCCGAAGGGGAAGCGGAGAGTCACCCCACCGAACAGTACGGTCTGCGGGAGGGGGACGAGAAATAGTCCCCCTGGCAAGCGCCGTTGGTGCCCCTTTCAGGGGCCCCCTCGGGCCCCTCATGTTTATTTCACCGTTTTATTCCACCGTCACGCTTTTTGCAAGATTCCGGGGCTGATCCACGTCTCGGCCAAGCTCAAGGGCACAAAAATAAGAGAAGAGCTGGAGGGGAACCACCGTCAAGAAGGGGTAGAAAAGCTCATCCACCGCAGGGATGGGAATGTAATCGTCGGCAATAGCCTTTACTTCCTCGTCTTCGCCGGTGCATACGGCGATGATGGGGCCTCCCCGGGCTTTAACCTCTTTCATGTTGGAAAGGGTCTTTTCCCTCAGGGAATCCCGCGGAACGATAATGAGGGTCGGTGTTTCTTCGTTTACCAGGGCGATGGGGCCATGCTTTATTTCCCCTGCCGCATAGCCCTCTGCATGAATATAGGAAATTTCCTTAAGTTTCAGCGCTCCCTCCAGTGCCACGGGGTATTCGATGCCCCGCCCTAAAAAGAGAAAATCCCGGGCCCGGTAATACTTCTTGGCCAGATTCTGTATCCTGTCCCGTTGGGCAAGGGTCTCCCGTACTTTTGCAGATATGCCCTGTAGTTCTTCTACAAAACGCTGCCCCTGAATAAAGGAAAGATCCCTCATTCGGGCCATGAGCAAGGCAAAGACATAAAATACCGCCAGCTGACTGGTAAAGGCCTTGGTACTGGCCACGGCGATTTCCGGTCCCGCGTGGGTATACACCCCTCCGTCCGATTCCCGGGCAATGGTGGAACCTACCACGTTGCAGATTCCGAGAACTCGAGCCCCCTTTCGTTTTAATTCCCGCATGGCATAGAGGGTGTCGGCGGTTTCTCCCGACTGGGTTACCGCAAAATAGAGGGTATCCGGTTCTACCACTGGATTGCGGTATCGAATTTCACTGGAAAGTTCCGCACTGGCAGGAATGCGAGCAAGACTTTCCAGAAGATAGGCCCCCACCAGGCCGGCATGCCAGCTGGTTCCCGCGGCGATTATCTTTACCCGGCGCACCGCGAGCAGTTCCCGGCTGGTCATGTTAAGACCACCGAGTTTACCCGTGGCGTATTCTATGTCGAGCCGGCCGCTTAGGGTGCGGGCAATCGAATCGGGTTGTTCAAAAATTTCCTTTTCCATGTAACAGAAAAAGCCTTCTTTCTCTATTTCTTCGATATCCCACTGAATTTCGTCTACCGATTTTTCAATGGGATTGTGATCGATGTCGGTTATCGAATAATCGGAGGCCGAAAGGCTAACCAGTTCCCCGTCGGAAAGATAAATCACCTGTTTGGTATGACTGACGATAGCCGCCACATCGGAGGCCAAAAACATTTCTCCATCCCCTACGCCTACCACGAGGGGAGACCCACAGCGGGCCCCCACAATTTTTCCCGGTTCATCCAGATGGATTACCGCGATTCCATAGGTTCCCTTCACCTGTCGAAGGGCGTTTCCTACCGCATCTTCCAGTTTTCCTCGATAGTAATGGGCAATAAGGTGGGCGAGGACCTCACTATCGGTTTCGCTGGCAAAGCGTACCCCCTCCTGTTCTAGTTTTTTCTTGAGGGGGCCATAGTTTTCGATGATGCCATTATGGACCACCGCAATTTTCCCTGACATGTCCTGATGGGGGTGGGCGTTGGTATCGGTAACTCCCCCATGGGTGGCCCAGCGGGTATGTCCAATTCCACAGTGTCCCTGGAGGGTAGGGGGAACGGCCGCCCGCAGTTGGGCGATTTTCCCTACCCGTTTTATGACCACGAGGGGGCCCTTTTCGCTTTCCACCCCAATACCGGCCGAATCATACCCCCGGTATTCCAATCGTTTTAGTCCATCAAGCAGGATGGGCGTGCAGTTTTTGGGTCCGCAGTATCCTACAATGCCACACATAGGGTCTCCTCTTAAAAGTACCGTACACCCGGGCCTCGCGTACGCCAGCACCGCTGGGTATAGGGGCAAGGCTCGTGATGCCAGAAAGCATCATCTTCTGGTGAAGGGGACAGCTCCTTCATACCGCCATCTTTCAGAACATACGAACATTCCAGAATCTGGTCCCTTCGTGGTGTATACTACCGAAAATATCGGTGCTTTTCCAGAAAGAACATCGTAATTATTGTATTTTTGCCCGAATCCGGTTATGATATGGTGATGGACCAGGGAGCAGACCTTTACACCATTCTCAGATTGTATGCCACAAAATACAAAACTCCCACCATTGGGGTCGCCACATTTATTTCCTTTCTGGAAAAGTACGCAAAACATTATGCCCAGGAACGGGAGGACCTGGCCTTTTGGGCGGTGGATACGGGCCGGAAAATCTGGGCAGAACTGCCTAAACTGGCAGAGGAAGGAAAAATAAAGCTCCACACCGACGAGAAGGGCACCCTCATTACGATCCCCCAGTTCTATCTTGATGTGTTACAGCAGGCCTACAAACGAATAGAGGATACCTCTGAGTTGCCCCTGCCAGATGAGGGGAGCCTCCAGATAAAACTCCCGCCGGATATGCTTAAAACGGTGAACCTGGAGATAGATTTGCCCCTTCTGGTGGCCAATCCCCCTGTGGGGCCCCTTCCTGTGTATAAACTGGTGTTCCCCGAAAGTTTTGCCACCGCCCTCATCCCGGGGGCCTTTTTTGCCCGGCGACTGTTGGAAATTGCGCTGTTAAAATTGCGACACTATCTACGGAACCACAACAACAAGGAATATATTCAACATAAGCTTGCCCCCGCTTTTATGGGCAAGGAAAGTCTTTTGAAAGACGCCCTTAACCAGCTGTTGATTCGTCCCCTTGATGCCCTACGGGAAATGGAACGGGCCGGTGATTTTTCCTTTCCCTTCTGGGCGTACCTTACGAGCCAGGTAAAGAATGATATTAAAAAGAAAAACGATTTTCTTCCCGAAGATATCGCAGCCCTGGAAGCGGCCTATATCATCGATGTGTATAATAATTATTACAAAGGAAAGGTTACCCGACAAAAGGAGGCGGAAAACGCCTTCCGAAACCTGGAAAATCAACTTGATAAACCTCCCTATTGCTATACCCTGGATGATATTATCCGTTTTACGGATTCGAAAGGGGTACCCCTCTTAGGTCAGTACTCCCAGGAGGCCCTAGAAGAATACCTTAAGCGGAAAACCACCCATGCGGAAAAGGATAGTCTTCCGGAATTGCTTATTGTGCATGGGGCTTCGGGAGAAAAATGGTTTGTTAAAAAGAGTAAGCTTCTCCCCCTCTGTTTTAAACTTCTGGGCGAAGCCCGTCCCCGTATCCGGAACACCCTTTCCCAACGCTGGTTTAAGCTGCTGAAGGAGTACCAGGAAGAGCCGGCCATGCACGATCCAGAGGCCTATGAGGCAGAACTGTGGGATATTACCCAGCGATTGTACCCCACCCTGGTTTCGGTGCTGAAGGACCCCCAACTGTATCTGGTTCATGAGGAACTGGAACGATCCGAAAAGGGCCTGCCAGAACAAACCCGCCTGTTTTATAAGGGTGCCCTGGTTCCCCTAAGTGAACTCTTGTTACTTCGACAAAAGGATCTCTTGGCGGATGTCCGGATGTTGCTCCCCTTCTGGTATAGTATTCCTATGCTGGTGGCCCTCATATCCTTCTTTAAGCGAAAAAAAAGCAAGGCAAAGAACCGACAATCGGCCCCCTCCTCTGCCGATACGGAAATGGAGAAAGATGGGGCCCCTCAGGAAAGGACCGCCAAAAAGCATGATCGCAGTCGAGAGCTGAGGAGTGTGGCAGAGACCACGAAGACCCGGCTGATTCCCCCCGGTTATACGCTGGACTCGTATATGGATAGCCTCCTGGAAAAGTGGAACCGCCTTATTAATCCCCAGGCAAAGGAAAATCTTACCGAAGATGTCCGGGCCCTTACCCGGGATTACCTGCGGAAAACCATTCGCTCCCTTCGTCATGCCCCCTTTACGCAGGAGCGCCTTAATACACTGGCGGAAACCCTGGTCGATAGTCCTGCTCTCCAGAAAATCCCCAATCGAGATGCCCTGAAGATATATATCCAGTTGTATATGGCCAAACTTCTTCTCGAAGAATCCTTTGGTAAAATTTAAAAAAGAGCTTATTTTTTCAAGCGAACTTCTCTTTTCTCTTCTAATTTATCTATGAAAACACCCCGGGGAATATTTTTGTGTGGAGGTTGCTATGAATCCTTTGAACTCTATTTTGATTGAAGGAAACCTGGTGAGGGATCCCCTGCTCAAGACTACTCCCAAGGGAACCCCGGTGTGCACCTTTAGCCTTGCGTCAAACCGTTACTATAAGCAGGAATCGGGATTCGAAAAGGAAGTGAGCTTTTTCAATGTGGAAGCCTGGGCTAAATTAGCCGAAACCTGTTATAACCTGGGACATAAGGGACGGGGTGTCCGGGTTGTGGGGAGGCTTAAACAGGAGCGATGGCTTGGATCGGATGGCAAACCCTACTCTCGGGTGAGTATTGTGGCGGAACACGTGGAATTTAAGCCCGAGTTTGGCCGGAATACCGGTAAAGGAGAGGAAGAAGCAACAGACGCCGCTGATGAAAGTTACGAAGGGGAGAACACTCTGGAAGAAGAAAACGATCAATCTACGGGGATACGGCTCCAGGGTAAAAAAGAAAAGGCCCTAGTCTTCTGATAATGGATGAGGGGGAGGAACCGCTTCATACGAAGGCTCCCTTTCAGGTGAGAGAGCGGGACCTCCCTTTTTAACGCAGGGTGTGGTTCCGCTCCCCCGGGAATCCCATCGCAAAGGAATTCCCGGCGCTCCCTTTATCCCCCTCTTCGTACTTTTATGGCCGGTCAGGATTCCGGTTTGGTTGGTTCCGGATCAAGAAGATAAAACCCGTTTTTCCAATTAAAACGGGTAGTGTTTATAAGGGGTTCTCCCTTTTCATAGGCGGTGACCACGTCTTTGTAATCGGTTTTCCGCAGAGGTGGGCCTGAGAAATCCAGGATAAAACGCCGAAAACCGGCCTGTTCAAGGAAGGGCCGCTTATCCACGATAGAAAAGGGCTGTTCCGGAATAACCAGACTGCCCTCTTCCCCGGGAATAAGGCGGAACGCGGCGTCCTGGCTGTCGGAGAAACGGGAAAAGGAGTACACCTCTGAGAGGTCTGCCCTGATGCGAAAGAGGGCGGGGTACGCAAAGAGGGTAAGGAGAATGCCGCTACGGCTCTCGGGGGGGACCGTTTTCTCGAGGTTTTGACGGCTTATCTCTAGCGGAGGAATGGTAAAGGTAAAGCCCAGATCCCGAATAAACCCATAGGCCCATCGATTAAAGGCATACAGGTAGGGGCCTGCGATAAGGAGGGGGGTGGGGTGGGCCGATTCTGTTTTTTTACCCCCCTGCGAGGGCCGGGGAAGGGCATGCTTCCCTTCCGCTTTCTGCGCTTTTTTGTCGATAATGCCGGTCCCCCCTTTCTTTAGGTAGGGACGAAAGAGGGCTAGCTGCCCTGGATTGTTAATGACAAACTGGGTAAAGCCCCTTTCCAAAAGCAGGGGGATTTCCTGGTGGAGCAGTTCCTGGGTCTTTTCCGGGTAGTAGGGGTCCAATACCAGGATGAGCTCTTTCTTAGAAAAGGGGAGGGGCGTTGTTTCTTCTAGGAACCAGCGGGCCATATCCCGGGTATAGGAAACCAGGACCCGGTTAGGCCTATGGGCCTGGATCACATAGAGGTCCTCCCGGTTTCGGACTCCCACGTAGAGGCCCTCTGGAAGGTGTCCTAGTTCGCTTTTTTCTGGCCGTGGTACCGTACACTCGGGGGCAGGGATTCGCCGGGGATGTCGTTTATAAGGTGAAAGATCCCGGGGCAGTACGGAGGGGTAGCGTTTTGTCATGGCCTTTGTTTGTATGATGTATACCGTATCGCGAACCCCAAATCCTTCGGGAATGGGAATCCACATTCCTCGATCCCCCGCTTCAAGGTGATGAATTTTAAGGGATTGTCGTTTGGAATCGTTTGCTTTGTGAAAACGGAGAGAATCGCCGGCTTGCAAGAGTACGTCGGGGGAGGCAATGAGCCCCTGGAACTCTTCTCCCTTTCTCCGGACCTGAAGAATAGGCCCGAGGGGTATTCCTGTGCCCCCCGCCTGCTCCGGATTAAGCCACTGGGTGGGGCTTGTATGGTCGTGGTAGAACATCGTTTTCGGTCGGGCAAAGTCGTTGCGAAGCATGGTGAGCGCTTCTTGCAGAGCCTTTTCCCGGTTTCCCTCGAGGTTGTCCAGGAGATGGCGATACGCCGCTACCACCGTACCCACATACTCGGCGCTTTTCATGCGGCCTTCAATTTTAAGGGCCTGGATACCGATGTCCGCAAGATGGGGGACCTTTTCTATAAGCTGGAGATCCGCCGGGCTAAAATAATACCCCTCTTTATCCTCCGCCCTATAGAGCCGTCGACATGCCTGAGTACACATCCCTCGATTAGCGGATTTCCCTCCCAGGTAACTGGAAAAAAGACAGAGCCCCGAGGCACTAATGCACAGGGCACCATGTACAAAGACCTCTAGCTCCAGGGCCGTATGGCTGCGAATATGTTCAATCTCTTCCATGTCTAGTTCTCGGGCAAGGACTACCCGGGAAAAGCCCTGTTTGGAAAGGAAATTGGCCCCATCGCTGCTGGCAATGTTCATCTGGGTGGATGCGTGAAGCTTTAAGGAAGGAAAGTAGGTCCGGACCAACTGGGCTATTCCAAAATCCTGCACAATAAGGGCATCGGGGCCTACCGAAGCGAGATAGTGCAAAAATTGGTATATCCGTTCTGTCTCCCGTTCTTCGAATACTGTGTTTACCGTCACGTATATCTTTTTTCTCTGCCGATGAAGGGCCTGGACCGCTGCCTCAAATTGGGAATAGGCAAAGTTAGTGGTCCGCAAGCGGGCATTGAAGGTTTTAAGCCCCAGGTATACCGCATCGGCCCCTTCGTGGATTGCTGCGTCTAACGCTTCCGGAGAGCCCGCGGGGGCAAGTAATTCTATGGTTCCCATGGGAATCCTCCTTACAGAATTCCCGGCGAAAGGATGTGGAGTTTTACAAGCCCATCATACACAAATTGCACCGAAAGCCCTGAAAGTAAAAGCCCCATGATTCGTTCTATCACCGAAACGCCCGTTTTACCCAACGCATGAATTACCATGTGGGAACCTTTCATGGCCAGCGCGGCTACACCCAGCGTAAAAGCCACGGAGATAACCAGCATGACCATAATCGGGATGATTTCTCCTTCCGTACTGGTGTAGAGAAGGATGGTGGTAATGGCGCCAGGTCCTGCTAAAAGGGGAATTGCCAGAGGGAAGACCGCCACGGATATTCGTTCTTCTTCATCAGAGGGGCCCTGCTGTTCCTGGTTAGAAACCTTTGATTTTGTGGCCTGGCCAAAGAGCATCTCCATCGAAACAATAAAAAGGAGAATACCTCCCGCAATACAGAAAGAACCGGGGTGAATGTGGAGTAACTGGAGGAGCCATTTCCCGGCCAGTATAAAAAGGAAGAGCACCAGAAAAGCGGTAAGTACCGCCCGCCGGATGGTGCGATTCTTTTCATGCACTTCAAGATGGGAAGAAAGACCAATATAAATAGGCACGAGGCCCAATGGATCAATCACTACAAAGATCGTAAAAAGGATAGGTAAAAAAGTTGCAAACATGGCCCTACTATAGCGGATTTGTCCGATTTAGTATAGCAGATTCTAAGATGCCTTTTCTTCTCCACAGATTGTTAGTATACTAAGACTAGTGTTCCTTAAAGATAGAACTGCCCTTGTGTTATCTGGCTTCCCGTTGGGGCTGTCCGATAACAGGCAAATCCCTGAGGATTTGGATTTGATTCTTTTCCTAGAAGGAGTTTCCTATGGAGAGGGAAGTGACGCTGACGGCTTCTAATTTTGAATCAGAGGTTCTTAAATCATCCGTTCCAGTTTTAGTGGATTTCTGGGCCCAATGGTGTATGCCCTGTAAGATGATAGCTCCCTTACTGGAACAAATTGCGGATCAGTATGCCGGGCGTCTTAAAGTAGGAAAGGTGAATGTGGATGAAGAAAACGAATTAGCGGGCCGCTATGATATTGTTTCTATCCCTACCCTAATGGTTTTTAAGAATGGTGAAGTAGTTCGCCAAAAAGTAGGGGCCCTCCCCCGGCATGAGATAGAAAATCTCTTTAAAGATTTACTATAAAGACTCATACTCGAGGGGGCCGGAGTTAAGAGATGCCAAGTCCTCTTACTTTGGTATCTTCTTAGAGGTAGGCTCGTAGCGGGTTGTTTTATTAGGCTGTCCGGGACTTGCGCCGCTCGTGGCCGTAACATACCAATCGGCGGCGGTGTGGCTGTCTTCGCGAGACTCGTCCCGGCAGATGGTGCGGGTGGTGGTGGTATAGCTACTCATTACCGCATCGGCGGGAAGAAGTGTTGCCGAGGCCCCTGTCCACGCGTTGTGACTGGTAAGAAAAGAGCAAAATTCTGTCATCTCGTTTTTTTGCCACGAGCCTTCGGCGGTCTCACTTATAAGAAGAGCATCAAGGACACGGTTATCCTGGTCAATGAGGGCAATCCCGTCGGTTTTCCGAATTTTTTTTGTGTTCCCCGGAAGCCAGAAATCCCGGGCCTCCGGATGGGCTTCGGTACCCCCTGAAAGGGCGAGGTTTTCTCCCCGCTCATCCTGAAGGCCCTCTTCTATGCTTCGGAGGTGGACCACCACGTATTCCCCTTGTCGAACTTCCGTAGGCTCAAACTCATAGAGGGGAGCCTCAAGAAAGCAGGACGAACTGACAATGCGTAATCCTCCTAAATTGCCGGCAGAACGGGTATACAGTTCAATAAATTCTACCTTAGGTTTGGAGTACTCGGTTCGCACTTCGGTAATTATAAGGGCGGGAATCCGGTCATTGCGAACCCGCAGGGGAACAATGAAATCAAGGGTGTTGTTCTGGGTATCCCGGGCTCTCCCTGAAATGGTGATTTTTGCACCCCCCGGAAAGGCGGTCTCGCTCACAATGCGGCAGGTAGCCCCATGTTGTACCTCTATCCCCGAGGTAGGAAGATCGAAGGAAACATGCTCAAGTTCTACTTCGGCCGAAAATTGGAGTTCAAAAGTTTGAGTATCGAGGGATGTGGCCCCAAGAAAAACCGGTGGCCGTATCTCCGAGGAAATAAAGTCCAGAGGGTTTTGTCGAGGTGCAGTACAGGCACCTCCTAAAAGAAGAAAAAGTAAGATGCCTCCGCCGTAGAAGGCGTTGCGCATTGTTTTCATTCTAACCTCCTATTCCTATTAGTGCTAAAAATAGGTAGGAGCAAAAGAATACTACCACTTGAATGTTTTGAGAAAAAGTAGCGCCCATTAGGGCTCTTTTCCTTTTTGGTAATTCCCGGTACACTCCCGGTCATGGAAGACCCCTACTATCTTCTTGAATTACGGGCACCGTTAGTGTATGCCCCCGTTTCCCAGAGGGATCCCTTTGCGGAACGGGGCGAAAAAGAAATGGTGGTATGCTTTGAGTTAGAACCTCAGGAGGCCGCTTCCTTTGAGCCGATAGAGGAACGATACTTTGCTTCTGCAGGAATGGTTGGTGTTCTTGATGCTCCCACCGGAGAAGGGCTTGAAGTTCCGGTAGGAAGATACTTTTTTATCCAACTGCGGCAAAGGATACAGAAAGAAGACCTCTTCCCCCTTGCCTTGGATCTTCAAAAAGAAGGCCTATGGCGACAGCTTCCTCTTGCTCCCCGGCTCTACGTCCGTTTCTTGGAAGAGGAAGGACCGGTAACCCAACTATTGCGCCCCCTCGTGAGTGGTGCCCCCTTTTAGGGTGTGAAAGGGTAGGAACCTCGGTGTTTCGCCCTCGGGGAGTAATTTCTCTTAGGGAATCCGTACGGCCTCCACCATGTAGCGAATGTCGAATCCCTGATCGGCGACCCGTTTCATTTCGATAATAAAGATCAGAGACCCATCCTGAGGAGCAATCATGGCCTTCCGGATCATGTAGGAAGCTATGAGAGGACGCTTCAGGGAAGGGGTTCCCACGAGGTATTTTTTTGTGTTCCCTTTAGCGTCGGTAACTTCGAGATTGATAAAAAATGAAGAGCTCAGATTTTTCCCCGCCCCTTCCACATATTGAGTAAGGGAGGCCTTGAAAGACCTTCCGGTGGCAAAATCCCGGAATTCGATGGGATCGGAAGCTTCCTGTTTTTCACCATCCGGAGTTATATAAAGGGGCGTACTCTGACGTAAAAAATCAATATTGTATTTTTGTATAAGATCCTTATTGGCCAGCAGTAATTTGTACAGGGCCCCTGAACCATCCTGACCAAGAACAATTTGCCCGGTATGAAGGTACTGTTTTTTCCCGCCGGGCACAAAATTGTTTTTATCTACATCCACAAAAAAAAGTTCTGCCCAGGGTAAAAGGGTTTTGTCAGTGACTCCATATTGCCCGAAGAGATAATACTTCCCATCCGGTGAAAAACCGAGATCAACAAACGTAGCCACCTCTCCGGCACAGAGGTGCCCCGCAACACTTACTATCAGTATGAGAATACAGAACACTATTCTCGGCATGTGGGTCCTTTTCATGAACATACTCCTTACGTATAAGTAATCGGTATAATTAGACATATCTTGAGTTTCGAGTAAAAATTGCGCTTTCTCTCTTGTACTCTCCCGGCGAAACGGCTAATCTAACAGTATGACCCTTTCGACGAGAAATAAACTGATTCTTTTCGGTATTCTATTTATCCTTATCTGTTATCTTTTTATAGGATTTTTACTTCCTGATATACTAAAAGGAACGGTCCCTGCAATGCAAAAGGCAAGTTCCCGTCCTGCCTCCGGTATTGCCTCGCTGGGGGTTCGTTTTTTCAAAATGAGCGTTTATACTCCCCTGGTTTCCTCTTTTTCTCTTTCCCTTATTAGTTTAATTAGTTTAATCCTCGTGTATTTTTTCTTTGAAAAAACCCACGTCCCCGAAGTATTGTGTACGGTGTTGTTTCTTTTTTCTCTTTCCTTAGAGCTATCCCGCTGTGTGGTCCCCCTGGTAATCGATCAAAATCTCTCTTATTCGTATATCACCCTTGCGACACGGATTGTGTTGGCAGGTCGTCTGGGGGGTAGTATCTTTTTATTCTTGGCGGGACTCTATGCGGCGGGGCTCAATTTCCCCCGCTACAGCAATATTATTTTTCTCAGCCTTGCCCTCATGATGCCTATTATTTCGACAATTCCCATCAATAGCAGCCTCTGGGATACTACCCTTATGGGGTTTTCGAAGTATGGGAGCTATTTCATGGTGATTGAACTTGTATTGGTCCTTTTAACCGCCCTCAGCTTTATTATCGCGGTGACGAATCGAGGTTCCCGCCTTTTTATTAAGGCGGCCCTTGCGGTGATTCTTCTGTATTTGGGAAGAGAATTCTGTGTTTTTTCTGATACCTGGATTACCCTTCTTGTGGGTCTTCCTCTCCTTATTAGTGGACTGTATATGCTTCTTACCAGTTATCATACCTACTATCGGTGGTTGTAATCCCGAGGGCTGCGGTGTTCGACTGGGGTGTGTTACGCGGCATGCTCTTTTAGTGGTAGCATTTTTTAAGAAAAATGAATCCGTCCTGTTTGAGCGACCGCCCTACCCGCGCTGTTTTTCCGTCTATCCTATCACAACCTTTACCTGAGGTACGAATCTTTTAGGACGGTGCCCCGCTGGCTTATCTTGTTGTGAATTCACCTTGTTAAATAATAGGAGTTGCAACGTTAAAGTAATAAGAGGGGCCGCAAAAAGCGGCTCTTCTATAAGAGAACCATCACGGTAAAACCTGCCGCGACGGGAATCAGGATATTATCAAAATCTTCCAGGGGAAGGGCTTCAATAATAGTTGTAACCAGGGCTACCACCACAGAAAGAGCAAGCCGCTGCGTTATCCGGTAGGAAACCAACAGTACCGCCACAAAGCAGGCCAGGGACCCTTCCAGGCTTTTCCCCATGAGCCATGTGGGCCGATAGCGTCCTGCCAATTTCCCCACAAGACTTGCGAACCCGTCCCCAAAGGCAAGGCTATAAATCGCCACGCTCGAAGCCGGGGAAGGATACAGGAGCAGGGCGAGCAGTGCCCCCAACCCTAAGGTGATGGGGCCCATAACAAAACGCCCCTCATCCCGTTTACGGGAAGCTCGCAGGGTAATCGTCGAAATGAGAGGAATGCTCACCCCCTCACGACGCAGATTTTCCAGGTAGGTGTACAGCAGTACCCCTCCACTTAACAGAAACATCGTAAAGGAACGATCGATAGCCGCCAGACTTGGCGCCACGGCAATCATCAGATGAATTGACTTCCGTACAAGTTCGGTTTTTATTTCTTCTGATATTCCTTCGATACTATGTTTCATGATATAAGGAATGCAGCAAATTCTGTGCCACCGTGTCCATTGAAAATATGGCGTTTCTTATTGCTTTCAACATAATAAATTATAATTGTCTTAGCAGAAAAATTCAAGAGACGATACCCTGTAGTGTATACAAGAGGATACAAAAAAAATTCATAATTTACTACGCTTTGCTATCATAGGGAGGGGGAAGGCCTTCCCCCTGGGCCGGGCCCCGGTCCCGGCCCACCCCCTTCTCCGGGGGCACCGGGTCGGTGGCTTTCACTGTCTCCTCCTTTCTGCGTCAGGTCTGTCGCGGCCCCCGGCCCCCCGCAAGAATACATAGTAAAGGACTTACAAAAATAAAAATGACCTTGACAGTTCTATACATCCCTTTTAATTTGACAAACAGAAAATGAAAAGCAAATACCGAAGGATAAAACTAAAAAGTAGGGAGGTGTAGGATGTGTAAACGATTTTTGCTTGCCCTTAAACAGCGACGAATAGTAAATGTGTATTTCATTCTCATGGAAATCCTTGTAGAGGCCTATACTAGCCTCTGAGGTCTCTACCCCCATACCGGGCGCGCTCTGCCATAATAG
>NZ_PTQW01000047.1 GCF_004343725.1 Treponema sp. J25 | reverse complement strand
CTCCGTGATGCGGTACCTGAGTACGGCGAGGCACGAGGAACCTTGTCGGAATCTGGGTCGACCACGATCCAAGGCTAAATACTCGATAACTACCGATAGTGCAGCAGTACCGTGAGGGAAAGGCGAAAAGAACCCCGGTGAGGGGAGTGAAAGAGAACCTGAAACCGGACACCCGCAACAGGTCAGAGCACCGAAAGGTGTGATGGCGTGCCTTTTGTAGAATGAGCCTGCGAGTTACGATATACGGCGAGGTTAAGGGATGGGAGTCCTGGAGCCTAAGGGAAACCGAGTCTGAAGAGGGCGTGAAGTCGTATGTCGTAGACCCGAAGCCAGGTGATCTAGTTATGGGCAGGTTGAAGCTCAGGTAAAACTGAGTGGAGGACCGAACTCTAGTGTGATGAAAAACGCAGGGATGACCCGTGACTAGGAGTGAAAGGCTAAACAAACCTGGAAATAGCTGGCTCTCCCCGAAATGCCTTGAGGGACAGCCTCATTCAAATGTACCGGAGGTAGAGCACTGGATGGACTAGGGGGCTTCACCGCCTACCAAACCCAACCAAACTCCGAATGCCGGTACACAACGGATGGGAGTGAGACTGCGGGCGACAAGGTTCGTAGTCGAGAGGGGAACAGCCCAGACCGTCGGCTAAGGTCCCGAAATACCGCTGAGTGTGAAATGATGTGTGATTGCGAAGACAGCCAGGAGGTTGGCTTAGAAGCAGCCATTCCTTTAAAGAGTGCGTAATAGCTCACTGGTCGAGTAATCATGCGCAGACAATGTAACGGGGCTAAGCGGTATACCGAAGCCACGGAATCATACCGTAGGGTATGGTTGGTAGGGGAGCATTCCATGGACCGACGAAGGTGGCCCGTGAGGGTAGCTGGAGGGGATGGAAGAGAGAATGCAGGTATAAGTACACGAAAAGACAGGTGAGATTCCTGTCCGCCGAAAGCCTAAGGTTTCCTGGGTAAAGGTCGTCTGCCCAGGGTAAGTCGGCCCCTAAGGCGAGGACGAAAGTCGTAGTCGATGGGAAACGGGTGAAGATTCCCGTACCTTAGCACGTTTCGAGGGGATGACGCATGAGGTGAAATCCGGCCAGAGATTGGTAGATCTGGTCTAAGCCACGAGCTAGTGAACTGCGTAGGGAAATCCGCGCGGGGAGGTAAGTGGTGATGGCGAGCTGAGCTACGGCGAGGCGAAGCGGACGTAATCATGGTGCCAAGAAACAATCTCTAAGGTTAGGCGTGTTAAGACCGTACCGTAAACCGACACAGGTAGGCGGGATGAGCAATCTAAGGCGCTCGAGAGAACTCGCGTTAAGGAACTCGGCAAAATGCACACGTAACTTCGGGAGAAGTGTGGCCCCTTGCTGTTTAGCGATAAGTGGTGAGGGGTAGCATAGAGCAGTCCCAGGCGACTGTTTACCAAAAACACAGGCCTCTGCGAATCAGCAATGAGACGTATAGGGGCTGACACCTGCCCGGTGCCGGAAGGTTAAGGGGAGCGGTTAGCCGCGAGGCGAAGCTGTGAACCGAAGCCCCGGTAAACGGCGGCCGTAACTATAACGGTCCTAAGGTAGCGAAATTCCTTGTCGGGTAAGTTCCGACCCGCACGAATGGTGTAACGATCTGGGAGCTGTCTCAACGCGAGACTCGGTGAAATTTAAGTACCGGTAAAGATGCCGGTTACCCGTGGTTAGACGGAAAGACCCCGTGAACCTTCACCGTAACTTATCATGGGGACTTGATCTGACATGTGTAGGATAGGTGGGAGACTGGGAAGCATGGCCGTTAGGTTGTGTGGAGTCGACGGTGAAATACCACCCTTGTTGGATTAGGTTTCTAACCTGTTCCATGAAGCTGGGAGAGGGACAATGATAGGTGGGCGGTTTGACTGGGGCGGTCGCCTCCTAAAGAGTAACGGAGGTGCGCGAAGGTCACCTCGCGCTGGTTGGAAATCAGCGTATGAGTGTAAAGGCACAAGGTGGCTTGACTGTGAGACCGACAGGTCGAGCAGGTACGAAAGTAGGTCTTAGTGATCTGGCGGTAGCGAGTGGAAGCGCCGTCACTTAACGGATAAAAGGTACTCCGGGGATAACAGGCTGATCTTCCCCAAGAGTTCACATCGACGGGAAGGTTTGGCACCTCGATGTCGGCTCATCGCATCCTGGGGCTGGAGCAGGTCCCAAGGGTTTGGCTGTTCGCCAATTAAAGCGGTACGTGAGCTGGGTTCAGAACGTCGCGAGACAGTTCGGTCCCTATCTGCCACGGGCGATGGATGGTTGAGAGGAGCTGCTTTTAGTACGAGAGGACCGAAGTGGACGAACCTCTGGTGTACCAGTTGTCCTGCCAAGGGCACGTGCTGGGTAGCTAAGTTCGGAAGGGATAACCGCTGAAGGCATCTAAGTGGGAAGCCCACCTCAAGATGAACCATCCCTGGGGGTATAGCCCCCCTGAAGGCACCAGGGAGACTACCTGGTTGATAGGCTGGAGGTCTAAGCATCGTAAGGTGTTCAGCCGACCAGTACTAATCTGCCGTGAGGCTTGACCATATTATCGTTCTATCATCGCTTTTAAAACAGATTCGTCCCGCGGTGGGTGCTAAGAGAGAAAAGGCGCAGGGGGCCGTCAAGAACGGTAACCCTTAGCTCAGACCCACCGGAGAAACGCAGACAGGGGTGCTCAGTGTGCATCCGTGTTTGCTGCCTTCCTTTTTCCCCTTGTTACTGCATATTATATGCCTGGTGACCATAGTGGAGGTGTTACACCCGTTCCCATTCCGAACACGGAAGTTAAGCCCTCTAACGCCGATGATACTGCCCCTCGAAGGGGTGGGAAAGTAGGTAGTCGCCAGGCTTTTTTTATTTCCCACC
>NZ_PTQW01000046.1 GCF_004343725.1 Treponema sp. J25 | reverse complement strand
GGGAGGTATACCTTGGAACTTTGTCAGATTCGCGCGAATCAGGGCTTGACGGCACAAACTGACTGGGATTATACTTCGCCCAGTCGGCGTTGCCGAAAAATTGTGATTGGATCAGTTGTTAATTGTGATTGGATCAGTTGTTCGGGCTGTAAAAAGTCATAGTTCGGGGAAAAAACCGAATTTTGACCCAAAACCGCAAAAATCTGTAAAAAGTCATAGTTCGGGGAAAAAACCGAATTTTGACCCAAAACCGCAAAAATCCCGAAATGACAGTTCCTATCAGTTTCCTATCAGTTGTGCCCCGTCACCTGTCTGTACAAGTTCCAAGAATCGGCGGCCCTGCTCAAAGGCTTCGTCATTATCATAATGGGCCGAAACATTAGTGGTGGCGATAAAAAGGGTTTTGTCCAATTCATCAGAAAAACACAATTCCAGAGCTCGGCTCAGGGCATGGATATGATTTGTTCGTGAGGTGCCGATAAGTATGGGAATGATTGAAACCTGGGGAAATGCATCGGCTATCCAGGGAAGAACTACCTCAAGGGAATGTTCAGAGAGGTGAGGTATATCATTCAGTTCAAAAATGGTACTACAGGAGAGAAACTCATCAACCTTATTCTTATGAACCCAGAGATCTCCTATAGGGGTCTCAAAACTGTCTGATTCGCTTACATAGATCCCTTCCTGGGTACTGGCATGGAGAGGGCCTAATAAAACAACCTGTTCTATAGGACGTTTTCTAACCAAGGAAAAGGCACGACCCAAGAGAAGACCAGAAAGCTCCCATGCTGCATGGGGTACGATAATACCAAGGGGATTACAGTCGGTTCTCGTTTCGGATCCCTGCATGCCACTGATTTCATAATACCGGTTCAAAGCAATTCGAAGAGCGGCATCTGTATCAGGGTAAAACATCCCTGCCATAACGGGACTTCGGCTTCGATGGTATTCGGCAGGACTGGTATTTTGATATTGCATGTTCTTATTTTAGGTTGTACTCTACATATTTGCAAGTAGACCAGTCAACCAGATGCTTTTTTTCAAAACCTCTTTGAAATCTTAATTATTACAGGATATACTGTTTTTATGAGTATCCGCCTTAAAATTATAATTGTTGTTATACCGCTTTTAATTGCCTCTGTGGTGCTTGTTGGTGTTTCTTCCTATTTTTCTGCCGCTTCTGCGGTAACCCAGCTCGCGGTGGATTTTTTAACTTTTAAGGCAGAGGAACTGGAGACCTATGCTAACAGTCAGTGGAATCTCCTGGTGGATAACGGCTTTGTTGGCCGATCGGATATGGAACAGGCAGCTCAGGCGGCGGTAGAATCCTTTGGCCGCAATATTATGCGCAGTTCTACCGAGGCAATCTTTGCTATCGATAGGGATGGCAAACTTGCTCTCCAGGTGGGATCTCTCCCGTTGGGCAGCTCTCGAGGGACCTTGGAAGGGGGGGTACCGCAAGCCGCCGGTAATCTGCAAGGGGGCGGCAATCAGCAGTCAGGCTCAGCAGCAGGGGCTGCAAACCCAGTGGATCTCACCGCCGAGGTAGCATTACTTCAGCAGACTGTGCCTACAGGCCAGCGGGGATTCATCACTATGAAATTGGGGGGCATCGAACGGGTTGCTGTTACCTTTCCCTTTGCCCCCTTTGGCTGGCAGGTCTTTGTATCCGAACAGCGGCAGGCCTTTTTTGGTGATGTTGAAACCATCGCCCAGACAACCCTCTACATTCTGGCTGGGGCGACCCTCATCAGTATACTGTTCCTCCTTCTCTTGACCGGTTACCTGACAAGACCTATCGAAAAGGTTGTCGAGGTCATGCGCCATATCATTGAGTCCAATAACCTCTCTGAACGGGTGCCGGTGCTTTATAAGGATGAAATCGGCCAGCTCTCCCATACCTTTAACCTTATGCTGGAAGAACTGGACCGGGCTTATAACCAGATTAAGAAATATGCCTTTGAGGCGGTGGTGGCCCAGAAACGGGAGACCCGGATCCGCAACATTTTCCAGCTCTATGTTCCTAAAGACGTGATCGATGAGGTCTTTACCAATCCTGATAAAATGCTTGTGGGAAATAACCGGGATGTGGCAATCCTCTTTTCTGATATCCGCAGTTTTACCACCATCTCTGAAAAGATGGCTCCCGATGCGCTGGTCAACGCCCTGAACCGCTATTTTTCTATTATGGTCGATGTGATTGTTGCCCGGAATGGTATGGTAGATAAGTACATAGGCGATGCTATTATGGCGGTCTTTGGGGCCCCGGTCAGCCATGGTCATGACGCCTTCGATTCGGTGCTGGCAGGCCTTGAAATGACCGAAGCCCTCACCATTTTTAATGATGAACAGAAACGTACCGGCGGGCCGGAATTTAAAATCGGTGTGGGCATCAATTATGGTATTGTTACGGTGGGTAATATTGGCTGTGACAAAAAAATGAACTACACCGTTATCGGCGACACGGTGAACCTGGCATCCCGGCTCGAAGGCCTCACCAAGTATTATCATCAACCTATTCTTTTTTCTGAATATGTCTATGAACACATACAAGGCAAGATTCCCTGCCGCATGGTAGATAAGGTGGCGGTTAAGGGTAAGACCCAGGGGGTGCCCATCCTGACCGCCCGCAGGGAACTGACCAAAGCCGAAGCAGAGGCCTGGAAGATTCATGAGGAGGCGGTGAATCTTTATTACCGCCGGTCCTTTACCCGGTCGGCAGAACTCTTTGAAAAAATACTTACTATATTGCCCGAAGACGACATCTCCCGGCAATACCTGGAACGGTGTCAGCGATATGCCAAAAATCCTCCCCCCGCTGAATGGGATGGGGTAGAGGTAATAACGGAGAAATGATAATGAAGGGTATTCCTCCGCGCCGGTTTTTTGGTCTCCTATTTCTCCTGGCGGCAGGCTCCTTTCGTCTTTTTGCTCAGGAACAATCTGCTCAGGAGCTCAAGGGGCAGGCTGCGCTTCAGGTTGATGAACGGACAGTGCTGATGCTCTGGTCTCAAAACAATTCGGAAACACCTCGTTCTGATGCAGCCCAATTCATGACCTACCTGATTCAGAGCCTCCGTTCTGCCCTGAATGAGGCAGGATACCCCACGGTGGATAACCTGCAGCTTGCTTCCTTAACCGATAAACCCTCAGAGCTGGCCCTTACCTACGGGAAGGAACGGGCCCTTCGATGGGTATTTATACTTAATCTTACCCTGTCTGATCGGAGCCTTTCCTGGACCATCGGTGCCTATGATACAAAACGGGAGGCCCTCCGGGCAAGCGACAGTTTTTCTACCTTTCCGGGCCTTTCTGCCCTGCCATCCCTCGATGATTCCTGCCGCAGGGTGGTACAGGCCTGGCTGACCGCTATTGCGGCAGATCCAGAGGTGGTTAATTTGGCTGAATATTCCCAATTGTTTACGGGGCCTCAGGATGGTATAGAGGTTTGGTATGGTCCTGCAAAGACGGGCGTTCTTGCGGGTACTCTAGAAAGAGGAACGCTGGAAGGACGTTACCTTCCATTTCCTCAAGATCAACCGCTTTTTATTACCCTATACAAAGAGGGGTTCTGGCCCCGATCTATTATACTCCCCAAGGGGGTTACCTCAAAAACAATAAAGCTTCCGGCTCTGCAAAAGCAATCGGTACATGTTTGGGGCGTAGGAACAGGTCGGGGCCGTTTGTTAGGGGCTACCTATTTCTATCGTTATTATCCTTTTCCTGACCGGCTCTTTTTCCGTTTTGATAATTCCTTCTGGGCGGGATATAATTTTACTCCAGGATCAGTTCCTTTCTGGCATGATGAACTGCGCTTCGGTATGGGGCTTTACCTGCAAGACCCGGTGGATTCAGCACTGCGCCTTGCCATCGGGACCGGTGGTTCAGGGATTATAAGCTACCTGCCAGGGCTAGAAGAAGGATCTGTATCGGCTAACCTGGATATGCTTTTGGACCCGATCTGGTTCAGCCTCGAGTATCACTTCCCCCACTGGGCTCTTTTTACTGAATTTCGGCTTCCCTATGCAACCGGTTCAGGCTTTCTATCCCAGGGCTGGGTCGAAGCCCCCAATGGGGGGCCCTTTTTCCTAATAGGAGTGCTTTTTAAATGATGAAACAAATACTTTTTAAAGGGAGGCATTGCAAAAACTACGTTCTTGCAGGTTTTTTGATACTAAGTCTGATTATTTTTGGTATTGTTTCCTGCGAGTTATTTAAAGAGGATTATTTCCCAGCCTATGTGAGTCAAGCCCAGGCAGTAAAGGATCTTACTAGTATTACAAAAGCCGCAGGCCTTTCTGCATCGGCAACCGTGGGGTTCCTGCAGTTTATTCCGGTACCGGCGATTCAGAAAACCTATATTGTTCTGGGACTTCACCAAATTTCAGGACCTCCCGCCATAGTACTCCTCGACAGTTCAGATCTTTCGGTTATTAAGGCTTTTACCAAATTACCAGCTATAGGCAAATTTGCAATGCTCGATATGAATGGCTATATTGCTACGGCCTATGAGGATCAACATGTTATCAGAATTGATCCTGTTGCGTTGACACTGAATGTTTTCGATCCAGGTACTAATAACCCCCCCTATTTTAGCCAAACCGGTTTTAGTCTTTATCCACTTCCTGCAACAGCTGCGTATCTCTGTGAGATGCGTGAAAATGATATTGCATTATCGATTTATAATGATAATTGGTCTTTCTCAATACTCTACGCGCAAGGAGCCTTTTTTGACAATCAGCCTGCTTCTCAATTCAGTCTCCTAGATCTTTACTACGATGGGACCAGGATCTATATGGCCCTTAATAACAGGTATACCAAGAAGGGCTATATTCTTCGCTGGGACGTTCTTGCTCAATTTACAATTGATTTTATTAGTGCTAAATATATTGGAGAAAACGCTCAACAGATTCTTGAGGTCCCGGTTTCCAAAGAAGAGGGGGCCTGTATTACTTCTGCTGGCTACATTGTACAGTTTAATGACGATAGAAAAGGTCTTGGCCGCTTTGCCCTGGATCGGGACAATACCGAACTGGACCGCTTCCCTTTGCCTAATGAGTTTCGTGGCAGAATCAGCTTTGCCCCCGATGGGAGCCGTTGGCTCCTTTACGATGAGCAAAAGGGCACCATAGCGCTCCTTCGGCCCTGGTGGTAGGTATGACACGACAAACCTGTTTAGCTCGTATACTGCATCGTTTGGCAAAAAATATATTCCTGGGTTGGTTTAAGGGCTTTTTATTGGGGCTCCTGGTGGTTTTACCGATATTACCTCTTTTTGCCCAGGATCCCTCGGTTCCCTTGGCCCTTGGACCGATAGAGCCAGTATCCCTCCGATCCTTTGTAGTTCTATGCTCTGATGCAATAGAATCGTCCTGGGCGGCATCCTTGATATATTCCCTGGGAAAACTGGAGCGGGTTCGGGAAGTTTATCTCTGGCCTGAACCGGTTCCTCAGAGTACAGCCCCTAAGGTCATTGCCGAGGCCCTCCGCTGGGCCAGCCTTAAGGACATGGGCTTTGTGCTTTATGTAACCAGGACCGCACCCGGAAAACCTGAATCAGAGGTTGCTTCCCGCGAAGGTTCTTTTGACATCCACTACCGGGTGTTCCGGGTGCTGTCGGCCCAGGAGATCATGGCCGCCACTTTCTCTGCAGAGACCCCCACCCAAGAAGAGCTTCAGAACACCTTCTGGCTTTCCTTGGCGGCGGCCATGGACACCCTCGAAGCCCAGCGGAGGGCCGGCCGCCTTACCATTCGAGGTGTTCCAGGAAGCAAGCTGTTTGGTTTTACCAAGGCTCCAATACAACTTGATAACACCGGTGAAGCTACTATAACTGTAGAGATTCCCGGTACGTACCGATACAGGGCCTTTGCTTCGGGTTACGAAGCCCGTTCAGGGGTCCTTACCCTGCTTGACAGCCCATCGGTCCTGCAATTGGAACAACCTGCTCAAAGTCCCTGGTATTTTGAAAGTGGAGCCCTTATGGGGCAGTTTGGTGATCTATGGATACAGCGTCATATCGGGGATTCTTTTTGGCTGGGACTGGGTTTTCAGCAATACTGGATTGGATTATATTTTCCGACCCAGGAAGATTTAAATTATTCTGGTAATTATTCAAATTATATCGTTTCATTACCTCTTTTTGAACCAGGAATTCAAGCAGGGTATTATTTTAAAGATACACTTTCCTTTATACGGCCCTATGTCGCTACCGCCATCTTTCTCAGGATTAACACATCCCTTTTACAGCTTGATCCCATTAGCTTTATGGCTCTTTCAGCCCAGACTGGTCTTGAATATACAATAGGACCTAAACTGCGACCCTTTATTGAACTTGGGTTCCGCTTCTATCCCTTTTGTGACGGTATGTATCTCGCCGCAAGTAGGGGTGGGGAAGTACGGGCGCCTTCTACATTTATATTTTCTGATTCCTGGTATCTTGATATACCCATCCTGAGGTTGGGAGTGAGGTTCTGGTTATGAAAAGAAACTACCAATTTTTGTTAGATGATGAACATGGCCAGGGACTTGTTATGGTAAAAACACCATTTATTCTGCTTGTAAAGCTCCTTACCATACTGGTCTTTTTTACTTCCTGCTGGCACCCGCCCTTTGACCCCGAGGTTTCTGCAAGTTTACTGAGCGCCCGTAAGTTAGGTGACCCTATCTGGGAAGTAAATGTTTCTTTACCCTATGAGGCCCGGAACGGTTATTATATACCAGGTAAATTAACCTATTCCCAGGGTTTTTGGATTACAAAGGAATCAGGTTCATTGAATATTTCCTATGCTTTTTTTGATCAAGTTCTAAATAATGGGGGAATAACAAAACTGCAAAATATTCCTGTATCATCTTATGTAGGTTTGCAGGTTATCCCTCACCCAAATGACTCAACGACTTTTTTTGTAAGCCTTCCTGCTATTAAAGGGTGGAAAACTATGAGCTTATCTGGTGAATTTGAATCCTTATTAACAACAGCAGATGATGAAAAATTTTGGGGAGCGGGGGCTACCCTAACATGGGATGTATCTCAAGAGGTGGGAAATCTCTATGTAGCTACGTATGCGAATGGACAAGTGAAATTAATTGATTATGATATGCAATCAACACAAGGTACCTATTATTATCAGTTGCCCCCAAAAATGCCAGAAACCTTTACCTTTGCGGCAAAAAATGACTATGGAGCTTACCTTTCAGGGTACCTGGCGGATGGGACCCCAGTAACCTACTACTGGTTTGAAGCTGGTGGGCCGATTCAGCTCCCCATGGACCGGGCCATGACGGGGCTCCTTACCGATGGCCGGCTCCTGGCAGACACGGGAGATCGTATCTATGTATACGAGAAGGATGGTACCTACGATTTTGCCATAGCTACTGGTGCACTCCATTTTTCCTTTGAGCGGTATGATACAGTCAATTCCCGGTGGGTGTCTGTGTTTACAAGAACCCTTCAAATAGCAGCACCTAATGACGATGCATGGGATTATCTCATTTCTATCTATGAAATCCCAACGGCGGATTTATACAAGCTCAAGCTGTAGCGGGTAGGGGGAAAAAAGACAACCGCCGCTTTCCGGCGCCAGGGCCCGGCAATCTTAGTCTCTGAAAAGGGTTTCGCCCTTTACCAGCCAGGAAAGGCCAAAGGCCCAGAGGGCTATAGTTTCCAGGATGAGCACCGGTGCCCAGTGCCGCAGGATGGTCTGTTGGAGGAACATCATGTACAGCACAATGCCCGATAGGCTTGCAATAATGATAATGCCACAAATGCGGTACATCCTGTTCCGGGCAATCTTTTGTGGTCCCGGTGTTTTACTTCCTGTTTTAGTAAATAGAAAATAGGAATTATAGGCTAATAAAAGAAAAAACAGAAATGCCCATATAAGGTGTAAGGTGCCTGAAACAGCCGGCGGAAGCTGAAATACCCCCAGGGGACTCGTGTCGTTATCCCTGGCAATGGTGGGGAACAGGGCTACACCGATGGCAAATATGCCAGACAGATTGGTAACCCAGTCATCAAGGCAATCATAGCCCTTATAGCTTATTAAAAAGAGGCCCACAACCCAGAGGATACCCACAAAGACATCCTGCATGTTGCTATGATAATAAGAGCTAATAGAACCAAGGATTCCATTACCCCCTAATAGCCAGCCACCGATAATCAGGACTACCGGTAATGCCATACCGAGTATCCCTATCAGTCTTCGCAGTGCCTTGTAGGAAATAATGATACTTTTATTACGTTTTACCGCCATAGTTTAACGCAGGCCCCGCTGGAGTGCATCGATATATGACAACATAGGAGCATTATCTTTAAAACGGGTCTTCAAATCCTGGAAATAGCGGTTGCGGCTGGTTTCGTCCTTTAATTTAAAGGCCGTATCTGCTATGGTCATGGCATTATAAAGGCTTTCCTTCTGACCTGCTTCGATATAGGCCCGTTCGTATCGTACAATTCGATCCCGTAAATCCGGGAATACCCGCTGAACCGAAGGGTTGGTTAAGAACGCATCGAACTGAGATCGGGCTGCAACAAGACTATTGGTTCCACTCTGGGAAATGATACGGTCTTCCTCACCCTGATAGGACTTGTATGCCTGGCTCAGGGCATCATATTGGGAAGCGATTTGGGTAAGCCGTTGATGTTCCTGCTTAAGTTGTAGCAGGTCCTGATCCAGGGGCGTTTGAGTGGTTCCACCGGCAGTCTGGGTTCCGCTTCCTGTGGACCCTGTCCCTGAAGTTCCCACAGGAAGGGTTCCAGCCTGACCTGCCAGGGCCTTAGACTTTTGCCGTTCTTCCTCGAGAAGTCGTTCTAATTCTGCTATTTTACGGTCCTTTTCCTGTATATTCGGAGTTGAACCGGATTTATAGTTATTGAGCTCCGTAATGGTTTTTTCCAGATCCGAGGTAAGGGATGCAATCTTACTGTCCATTTCACGCATCTTTTGGGCTGTTTCTGTATTTACCCGTTCTGCTTCCCGGGTCATATTGAGTATTGCCGTATCGATGCCTTCCATGGCAGAATTGATCTGTTCTGCATTAGGATAACGGCGTAATACATTGGCAAAGTGTCTTATTGCCTCTGTCCAATTCCGTTGATCTAAGGCATTGTTGCCACGGCGCATGAGGGTTCGGGCTTCGTTGGTTTCCGCAGTGCTTGCATTGGCTCGCTGTTGATCTACCGCCAATGAGGTTAAACCCTGGGTGATCTGAAGACTGTCTTCTGGGGAAAGTCCCAGGGCTTGCAAGGCTTCACTATAGGCCATGCCAGCAGCGGTATAATCCTTATTTTTTTGAGCTGTTGCAGCTCTGCCAAGGGCTTGTAGCGCTACCTGTATTCCCTGTTCCTTGGTGCCTAAATTTCGATTCATTAAGTATTGATGGGCTTCAGTTATTTCAGGAATTCGGTTTAAAGCCTCCTGGTATGCCGCGGCGGCCTTTGCAGAATCATTGTTTTGTAACGCTGTTCTGCCCTGTTGTATGGCGGCTCGGATCGCTGCCAGGGCTTCTGCCTGGGCAAGCAGGAGATTGGTATCAATACTACTCCGTTCAACCTCTAAGCGGGCCATTTGTCCAATTATGTCCAGGGCAAAGAGGTCGCCATTGCGCCGTTTTTGTATGGAAGATAGGCTGAATATGGCTGGGTCGTTCAGTATGGTTTTAATATTGGTAATGTTTTTTAAGGCTTCGTCATACTTGCGATTTTGAAAATTAGTCTGTATAGCCTGATACAGCCCCGCAATCTGATCTTCTGCGGTTGCTGCAAATCTGCGCTGCTCATCAATCCTGGCTAATTCTTTTTTTGCCTCTTCTAAACTAGCACTTACCCTTGCTGCGGTGCTGGCTAATTCCTGGTTTTTTTGTTCCAGGCTACTACGGAGCTGTTGTTCCCGTTGACGAGCCTCTTCCAGTATTTGTTGTCGTTCAGCATTTAGTGTGGCGATATTGTTTGAATATTCCCTCCGTAATTTTACATAGGATGCTTCTGCCGCAAGCCGCTCCTGTTCTAATTGTTTTTTGAATTCATCAATTTGTTTCTGATAAAAAGCAATTCGTTCAGCTTCGAATTTTTTAAGTCGTTCCTGTATTATCGCTTCTGAGAGCCCCTGTTTCAGTAGTCGCTCCCGTTCCTGTTCCACTTCCTTTTTTATTTGTTCTCTAAATTCTGCTTCTTTTTGAGCAAGCCGTTCTTCATAGGTGCTAATGAGCGAAGCCTGTGCTTTTTCGAGCTGTGCCAGACGAGCCTGGAATTCGGAAATTTCCTGATCTTTACGGGCCAGTTGCCCTTCGGCCTCTTTCTTTATTTCCTGGATAAGTTTGCCTTCAGCACTGCTGAGGACTGTTCCGGTTTGTTGAATTTCTGTAGTCCGCTGAGAAAAAAGCATATTAAGCCCATAGAGCCCAAAGGCTGTGGTCCCGATGATGAGCATATTCACTACCAGGGGAAAGACAAATCCTTGCTTTTGGGCTTTGACCAAAAAAGAGGATGTGTCAAATCGTTGCCGGTTTTGTTGGGTAATTTTCTCAATCTGTGAAATAATTTCTGCCCGATCTTCTGGACTAATCCCGGTGGTCGTATCAGTCTCTGGGAATTCATGATGCATCTTTTCTTCCGCCTTTTTTAGTAGACCACTTTGTTTCATAGTTTTATTTCCCACCTTGTTCTAAACATCGCTTCGACACTGCTCTAACTCTTGTAATCGGCTTTCTTCAAGTATAATGTGAAGGTTTCTTTCTTGTGTAGGTAGTACCATCCCTTTTGGACCATTTTTTGCCCTTCTCAGGTACTTTACCGGTGTATAAAAGAGATCCCCTTCGCCATTGTTACGACCTTTGGAATAAAAGAGGGCAAGATTTCCCGCATCGAGCAGTATATCCAGGGGTACGGTTTTACCGGGACGGGCTTTGATAAACACATAGGATCCTGGGTAATCCCGGGCATGGAGCCAGAGGTCAGAACCCTTCACATAGTGGCGGAGAAGATCATCGTTTTCTGTCGCATCCCGGCCCACGATCAGCATCCAGCCTTTTCGGAGGAAAGTGAGACCGGGACGCTTTTTGTCTTCCGGTTTCAGAACCTGCCGTTCCTTTTGCAATGCCCGGTGTAGCCTCAGGGGGTTATCTTCTGCCATAAGTTTGGCTAGTTCAATTTCGAGCCGTTTCTGTTCTGCCTCACCCCGTTGTAGTTCATCAACCACTTCCTTAAGGCCTGTTTTTGCTTTGTGATACTGGTCATAGTAGGCTTCGGCATTGGCCTGGGGAGTTTTATGGGGATCCAGTTTGATGCGTACCTTCTCGTCATTATAGAAATTAATGCCCTCAAACCATGGGTCCCCCTGGTGAATCTGATAAAGGTTTGCCATCAAAATATCCCCATATTCTTTAAGGGTATTTCCCTTTGTGTAGGCTGCTTCTTTTTCCCGGAGCCGTTCCAGAGAAGCGGCAAGACGCCCGAGGCGGCCTTCGTAGAGTTTACGAACCTGTTCTCTGAGGGCTTCGAGGGACAGGGCTCCCCCATGTTCGGCGTAGTAGGTATCGAGCTGTTCGTTAAAGGTTCCATTGCCTGAAAAACTGCGGATTTCGAATTCACGCTGGGGCTGCGAAGGAGGGGCTTCCTCCGGGATATAGCGGCCGCCGGTAATTTCACCTCGCCGGGGACTGCGGCGCATCACGTCCAGTATGGTTCCAGTCTCATCGGTAACAATGACATTAGCTGCATTGGACCAGAGCCGGAGGTACATCCGGTACTGTAAGTCTCCTCGCTGCACCAGGATTCGAACAATACGGTCTGTTCCCAATTGAACCGCTTCGGTTATCCAGCCATTTACGAGGCGGGATTTTAAAAACTCCGCAAAACGCAGGGGTTTTTCCGGTTTTGGGACAGCCCGAAAGGTGGCATGGAGCCTGCATGCTCCCGGTGTGAGGGCGATGAGCAGGGGCGTGGCCTTTCCTTCCTTGTAAAGGTGGAGGGCAAGTACATCATAGGCGCTTTGTACGACCCGCTGGATCTGGGAACCGGATAGGTTTAATTCTGTAAGAACAAGATTTATTTCCTTCCAATTAAGGGACATGGGCACTCCAAATGTAGAGTTTTATTATAGACGAAAATTCATGTAATGTCTTGATAGGATTTAAAAACTCATATACTTTTCTCTAGCAGGGTATTTTCCCAGATGTTTTCATGTATGGAGTAATTATGATTAAAACGGTGAAAAAATAAGTTTTTGGTTCATGTTCTTGATTAGTATGATAAATATTTCATGCGTGAAGACCAAAAATCCCATTTTAGAAATGGTAGGCAGCGATAGTGCCCTTTTTGTACAAATTGATAATACCGTCAGATTCCTTTCGAATCTCGATGCTTTTATGAAGCCCCTTGGTTTAGATGCTCTTACTCAAGGAAAGGGGCTTTCTGACTTAGCAACATCATTAAAAGATATGACCGATGGTATGCTGGATGTTGCCTGGATTGATATGTCTAAGCCTATAGGATGTCTTTTTAGGTTTGGTGAAAAGTCAGCATCGGGGATGTATTACCAGCTTATGATTCCCGTTACGAAGAAATTTGACGTACAAACCGTAAAACAAGCTTTTACAAAACATAATATAACCCCAGTTTTATATAAAAATTATCTGGTGCTTATTCCTGCAGGATATAGTCCGCCAGTTTTCCCCGTACAAACATCATTAGATTTGAGTGCATTTTCCCGTTTTGCGAATGATGGGCTGGCAATTTTTGTCCATATGGATGCTCTGAAAAAACAGCTTAACATCAATGTTGATCAAATAAAAAGTTCATTGTATGCAGCTTTACAAGAGGATGTAAAATCATCACAGGAAAGGTTGTTTAGTGAAAAAATAGCCAATGTTGCGGTTGAAATTCTTGATCAGTTACAGATGGTTGGTGTTTCGATCCATGGAGATACTAAGGGATTGCTGATGCAGAGTACTTGTACTTTCTCTGAAAAGGGCTGGATTGGTGCGTTGTTACAAGCAATTAAGCCGGGAAAGGATCTACGAACCACTCTCAAATATACCGCTCAGGATGGGATCTTTAATCTTATGTATGATTTTGACCCTCAACAAAACAGAGACTTTACGCAGGCCATGTTAAACTGGTATGCACAATTATTTCCCGATAAACTGAATCAGATAGAGTCCTATAAGCAATTTGTTGATCGGTCAATGAAATTAGTTGGGTCACGGGGTGCCATTTCATTTCGGTTTGACTATGATACGGAACATCTTAAAAGTTTAGATTTGCCCTCTAGCTCTGAAACTTCCATACCTGAATTGGTAGCAGGTCTTGCTCAGGGAATATCATTCCAGCTCGTTGGCGTTATGGAAATGACCGATGGCCTTGCGTATGAAAAGGAACTAGCAAGAGCCTTTGAGGAAGGGGTTATTCAGAATTTCTATGAGGCCTATTTTAACCAGGATTATGACAACCCTTATAGGGTTTCACTAAACTATAAACCCCATTCTCAAGATAAAAGTTCACCCTTTGATACTGTAACTATTGGGCTGGAAATTCCAGGTGATAGGCTCATCAATATGACATCCGATGAGATTGAACAGACCAAGTTAATAACAGAAGTAATTTCACAAGTATGTGTATTTAATTATAGAGCTACTAAGTATAATCTTTACTTTTCTTTTGGGAATACAAATGGAGATGTGTTATTCAGTTTAGTTAACCAAAAAACCATTGGGATTCCCACACTTGCTACTTCTAAGTCAGTGCAGGAAATGCTCACACAGTTTCCAAAGGGAAGCCAGATTTTATGGAATCTAAATATCGGTAGGATTCTTAAGTTGATGAAACAGTCTGGAGAGACTGGAGTTGAAACTCTACCAGATCTTGGAAACGATGCCCCTGGAATTTGTAGCTACCTTTATCTTGGTCAGAGCCGAGTAGAGACAGGCAGCTTCTGGAGCCTTGCAGAAATTGGGCCAGTGGTGCGTTTTTTGATGACCCAAGTTGCCGCAGCGATTAACGTACAATCTAACGAAGATTAATTTTTAGCTGCCGGTTTCACACCTCCACGGCGTTTCATTCCGTATCCTACTCGATACACATCCGGAATGTTTACCCGAGCTTGGGGTAGAAATTCCACAAGGCCAAGGTTTTTCAAATCCTGTAAAACCCCCATGGCTCCTTCGGAAAGATGTTGAGGCGGCAGTTTTAATGTATTGTCTGGTTTTTCTTTATTAACTATCTTTTCTTCCCATTTTTTAAGAATACCTTCTCTATTCCAGATTTTTTCTATTTCTGTAATTAAACATGGAACTGATAATTCCTTTAAAGGTTTTAAAAGTTCTCGTACCCAGGGATAGTCTTCTTCAATTTCTGTTACCCGAATTTTTGAAGCTTCCTGAACACCTTTTTTTATTGCTTCATAATGAATAGGATAAGGATAGTCAGATTTTTTGGGTTGTTTTGATGCATGTAGCACTGCTGTAAGAAAACTGCGGGGGCTTACCTGTTTTCTTGTATCTCCCAGATGGTTTATAAGCCAGGTATAGGGATAACCACGCCTTGTATCGAGCCCCATTTGTGGCCCTGTGATGTAATGAAATAGTTCCCGTTGCAGTTTTTCATTTTGTTTTAATTCGTCAGGAACAAGCCAGATATTTTCCATTTGCTTCCATGTAATGGAAAACCACTTTTCTGTATCACTTCGAAACGCATTTTCCTCTTTTTTGTAATTTGCGAAGTAGTGCCATAGGAGAGCATAGTGAACTG
>NZ_PTQW01000045.1 GCF_004343725.1 Treponema sp. J25 | reverse complement strand
TCACCAAAGGATTGGTAACTGACAACACAGGCACATAGTAGTTCTTGCCCGGCTACCAGGGAAAAAAATTCGGATAAGTTCCAATTCTTGAATACAGCACCCGCAAATAGTCATATATATCTGTAATTGTGGCTACTATTGAACGAGGATTTCTTTGTCCTAAATTTTGACTTATTGCAATAGTAGGAGATAACCCTTCAATACTATCAACATCAGGTTCATCGAGTTGACTAATCAGATGTCTTGCATGAGAAGATAGCGACTCAATAAAACGCCTCTGTCCTTCTGCATAAATGGTATCATATGCTAATGATGATTTACCAGAACCACTTAATCCCGTAATAACAGTTATTTTGTTTTTTGGTATATCAACGTTTATATTTTTAAGATTATTTTCACGTGCACCTCTAACTCTTATCATATCCATATCTTAAACAACTACTCCCATAACTATTATAGTAGCAATAAATCTTCAAATCCAATTATGTAATTTCATTAAAAAATTACACATCATACGGGCTTGTACTGAAAAACATGCAAATCCACTAAAAACAAACAGACCTCTCAATAAAAGCATAGATTAATATATTAAAACTGAACTTTATTGCTGCATATTATCCCATTTTTATTTTTTCAACAAGTTTATCAAACTTCTTTTCATTTAATATTTCATGGGTTAAAAATTGTCCATTATAAAAAACACTATAGGTAGTATAAGGTGAAGGCGCATTTTGTGCCTCTTCCTTTGATTGAATTTTTTTAATCTCCAGCGGAAAACCTATACTCTCTGCCCGTTTTACAATTTCACCTATGTAATAATCGGTAAAAGGACACTGTTCTGTATAATAAATCGTCATTATATTATTATTTATCTTCGATTCTTTTACACATTTCTTAAAGACCGGATCAGGAGCTTCATTTCTAAACTTCTTAACTAATAATTCAAAATAAGGACTTGCAGTATCACATACACTAAAACCCTTCTTTATAAAAAAAGCCTTGTCAGACATATACGGCTTTTTGGTTTTACTGGTCAGCACAACAACTCCATTCATACCTTCTGAGTCTTTAAAACACTCATCAAGGAGTTTTGAACCATAACCTTTACCTTTGTAACTGCCTGCTACCCAGAAACAGTTGATAAACATATAGCCCGGCGCCTCTATAGGACACCATGCATTATCCGCTGGAATATATTCAATAAATACCTTTTGCCTTACATCAAATTTCTTGAAAATCAAACCATCCTTAAATCTATCTTTAAGCCATTCCTTCTTAGCTTTAACTCCATTTAAACACTTTTTATCAGATAATGCACAACATATATGTTCAGAGTCTATGTTGCTGTTTGTCAAAGTAATTATATTTAACGAATCCATAAGATAACCTCCAGTATTCTCTTAATGAATCACAGCCAACAGTATTAAATACTAATGTGACACTTCGAATATTATATATTATTCCAAAAAATAAGTCAATTAAAATGATTTATTCTAGCACTATTAAACAAATAACCCTATTTAATAAGTAAATTCCATTCCCAAAAAGCATTGACTGGAATTAAGTTTTTCAAAATCATGTAAAAGTTGTGGAGGAAATAAGTTTCTAAAAAGTTATGATATATTTAAGGTGGTGCTTCTTTAGGAGATACATATGAATAAAAAATAAACATCTAACTTTAGAAGAAAGGATTATTATTGAATAATGCCAAAAGGAAAGTAACATTTAAAGGAATCGCCCATGAATTAGGGAAGGATCTAACTACAATTGCAAATGAAATAAAAAATCATATTCAATTTCAAAAGACTGGTTTCTACTGAAAGAGTTTCAATGATTTTCTAAATATAAAAACGCCTCCCTATATCTGCAACGGGTATACGACTAAAACTTCATGTACATTAGAAAATCAGATTTTAGAGTTTCCATGGCTTCATTATATTTACCTATTGTACCTTTATTAAATTCTGAATTGGATGTTGTCAGTTATTGTCCATATAATGTCAATAGCTTCTATGGTAATTTAAACAAGTTTTTGTATTATTTTATATAAATCGAAATATATTTACATTATATATGTTTTATCTACATAATCTCGATACAAAATATGATATTTGTATAGGTTTTTCCAGTTTGCCCTTTTGAAAGTGTCCAGTTGATAGAGTATTCATAAAAAGAATGGGTGATGGATTTACCCCGGACTCGCTTCTGTAGGCGGCTTCGATAGACACAGGAATAGACAGACACGGGAACAAAAAATATAGGATTTTTTGTTCCCGTGTCCCCGAAGTGTTTTTTCAGCTATTTCTACTATGCCGGAAATGCCGCCCATGGACGGGATTATTATACCTATAAACCACATTAGATACTAAAAAATTGGCGTATGGGTTCTTGTGTACCTCTTAATAGCAATAGTCCCGCATGAATACTGGCTTTGGGGGATTTCTTTCACGGTAATTTTAATTACATCAGTATAACTACTATATATATAAAGAAGCTTTTCAGATGCTTTGAGGATTGGTTGGAATATGCTCCATCCGTTATTATATCTGCTTGCTAGCTGAAGGAGTTCCGATTTGAGTTTGGAGCCAAGGTTATTATTGAGGTTACGCAGGGGGCTATCACGGTGAAGTTATAATAATGGTTCAAATGATATGATGAGTGCATATAGTGTATCATCAACGCTCCCCAATCCGAAAACTGATATAGAAAATAATGACCTTTTCGGCAATAGAAATGAAGAATCCGAAGTTGTTGCGTTAGGAAGTGTAACTGATAGGAACTGTCATTTCGGGAGGAACTGTCATTTCGGGATTTTTGCGGTTTTAGGTTAAAATTTTCGGTTTTTCCCTCGAACTATGACTTTTGTACTGATAGGAACTGTCATTTCGGGAGGAACTGTCATTTCGGGATTTTTGCGGTTTTAGGTTAAAATTTTCGGTTTTCC
>NZ_PTQW01000044.1 GCF_004343725.1 Treponema sp. J25 | reverse complement strand
TTTGTTGACAAATAGCGGGGCTTATTTTAGGATGGAATAGTAAAGTAACTATTTATCAAGCAGAAATACTATTAAAGGAAAAACAAAATGATTTCTGATTGTAAGCATCTCTTTATTGGTCTTTCGAGGAGAAGCACCGGAGAGGCATCATATATGATAAAACAATTGTCTAGTCTTTCCTCGTTAGAGAATGTATTATTAGTAGTCAATCGTACGCTTGAAAATGTTGTCGCAAGTTACAAAGGAAAGAAATCTTTCCATGATATGACCGGAATGCCATTCCAAGATATTCTTGCTGAATTAAGAGATTTCTTTAAAAATTTTAAAACCGTAACTCTTATAGATATAAATGCCTTTTTCCTTGAATATAATATACGAGAACATCAAAGGAATGACTTCCTTTATTTTCTTGAAGAAATACATAATAGTGGTATAATTGTTTCTATTGTTGATTATTTTGGAACTTGTACTCTTTCAGAAGAAGAATATACTAAAAGATTGTACGCTGCACGGGAGAGAATAAAAAGTAAAATTCAAGGTATTCTTGTAACAACAAGAATTGGGTATTATCTAAGAAAGTTTATTCCTGAACGAATGGAGATACAACTAATACCTCCTTTAAAAGGTCCCCTAATTATTCGTCCCATTCCACTTAATCGAGAAGAAGTATGGAACAACCGAGTTATTGGTTATAAAAATCTTCTCGGTATTGTTCCCCGAAAACGAGAAAAAAAGAACAGAAAAACTGTTTTTGTGGGACTTAGCCGCTTTTTTGAATATACCGTGGAACATTTAATTATTAGGAATCTTTGCAAAGGAATATTTTTCAAATTAAAAGAAGTACTAGATATTGAACGTATTGTTTGTATAGATCCATTTTCTTGTATCGAAGGGATTGATCTCCCTAAAGGAATGAGACTTGAAACCTATAAGTGGCTTGAGGCCGGGAACTTAGAGCAGATTTTGGAAGAAGCTCTTTTTGCTGGACTTTTTATTCCTTATGGTACAGTAGGAACTCTTGCGTTAAACTGTGGCGTCCCTTTTGTTTCTTTTTATGCAAGTACATCGAGTGTTTTAAGCGACAATTTCAGATCTTTGATGAATGGCCAGCTATTCCCAGGATTCTATGGGCTTGGTATTTGGGAGGATGAAATATATTTCCCCGATCTTGCTTATTCGAATCCCTATTTTAACTCAGTTTCTTTTTGTGATATATGCGATTCCCATGCTTTTATAAATTTGGCAAATGATTTCAAAAATGGAATTGCCGAAGAACGGGTTCAGCATTATCAGAATTGGGTTACCACATTAAATACTCCTTTATTTTCTTCTTGTTTTGACTATATTTCTCATCTCTCTTATAAAGCAAAAATAGGAGGTAATTGCTAATGAAAGAAAAGTCACAACCTCGAATCATAGCATTTTACCTTCCTCAATTTCATCATATTCCTGAAAATGATGGGTGGTGGGGCAAAGGATTTACGGAGTGGACAAATGTAAAACGGGCCTCCCCTTTTTTTGAGGGGCATGAAATGCCCTATTTGCCTCACCCAGATATAGGTTTCTATGATCTGGGAGAAGAAATAACTCTTGTAAAACAAGCGGAGATGGCGAAATCTTTTGGTGTTTCCGGCTTTTGTTTTTATCATTATTGGTTCAAAGGGAAATTGTTACTTGAAAAACCACTACTGCAATTTCTTAAAAATCCCAAAATAGATATTAAGTTCTGTTTATGTTGGGCTAATGAAAGTTGGACCCGTAATTGGAATGGAGGTAATAAAGAAATCTTGCAAATGCAAGATTATGGTGGTTTGGAAGACTGGATAGATCATTTTGACTGGCTTACCCCTTTTTTACAAGACAAAAGAGCTATCCATTTTAACGGTAGTCCCCTCATTCTTGTATATCGGGTTGGTCAAATTAACCATTTTAACGATATGATTGCTGTGTGGCGTAATCGTGCTCGAGAAGTTGGAATTGGTAATATTTGTATTGGAGGGATTCTCAATTTTCATAAAGATAGTTACGAGATAAAGAATCTTGATCTTGACATGGTAGTAGAATTCGAACCGTTCTATTCTTTAAGAAATTCTAGGATGTCTACCGCGATAAGACAGGAAGGAAATAATACTATTATTTCTTATCCTGAGATTATAACATCTTGTCGGGAAATACAATTCCATTCTTTTCAGGTTCCAGGGGCATGTCCACGCTGGGACAATACCCCAAGGCATCTAACGGGAGGAGCCACTATATTCACCGGTTGTAGCCCATCCTTATTCAAGAACCAACTTCTTGAAAAATTTAGAAAGCTTGATTGTCAAAATCCTTTTGTTTTTGTTAATGCGTGGAACGAATGGGGTGAAGGATGTGCCCTTGAACCTGAGGCTGGTCAAGGCTATGCTTACCTTGAAGCACTAAAAGAGGCTTTACAAGAATGGAAAAATTTTGAGGGAGGATCATGTGATAAATAGGAGGGTGTTTCCTTTATTTTATTTTTTTATGTGTATTCCTTTGCTTTTGTTGGCAGAATCAGAAACCGAAGATCTCGATACAATCGTTGACACTCTGATACAAAATCTTGGAATAGAGGCTCCTCAAACCACATCATATAACGGATCCGTGTATATTAAAGATATACATATTAGAATCAATGGAACGACAAAAGAGAGTTGGGTTCGATCTCGTCTATTTATATCGAAGGGGCAGCGTTTTACAGAAGAACAATGGAAACAAATTTCCACCCAACAGGCTGATTATTTTCTGGAAACAGGCCTTTTTTATAATGCAAACGTATATCTCATTCCTTCTGAAGAAGATGGTCAATTTTTCTGTGTTATTGATCTTACTGATGGCTTCATGTATGCCTTCAACTTTTGGCCCTGGGATGTTTCGGTAGCCTTTAGACATCTTCTGAATGGGAATGAATTACTCGAAGTAACCCTTGGGACTACTACTCAGTATGTAAGATGGTCCCACCCCGTAGTTGGAGGTACCCCTTTTTCTTATAAAATCGGTGGAGGACATCTTATTCGAGAGTACCACTGGCGAGAGGAAAGTTATGTTGCAGAAGGAAGTCTGTATGCTTCTCTTGGACCTTGGCTGGATACAGGTTTTGAAACAGAGGTTCGTTATTATATACTTTCAGGATCCATACCGTTCCCTATTGAGACGCAGGGTTCTATTGCCAAATTAGGTTTTTTTGCAGATATATGGCCCGTATACCGGTTTATGCGTCCCTTGGGATTTAATGTTCAAGTCGCAGGAGGAACCGTTTATGGAGGTGGTACTCAGCCTGCTGCCTATGCTCGGTCTCAGGTACGTCTGTATGTAAAACCCTTCAGTAATCTCGTTGGTCACTGGACTATACAAGGGGCAGCTGTTGATCCTTATACTTCTCCCTTGGTTTGGCCAGATCCCAGCACTTTTCGCAGCCCTGTTGAACTAGATCGCCGACCAATCTATTTAAGAACATATTTTCAAACTACCCTCCTATCCTTATTACCGATTTCTTTGGGATTTTCAACTATGACATTAAATCCTTACATTTTTATTGAGTCGGCAGGTACTTTTGAGAGATTGAATGATATTTCAATTCAGGATATGCGGGTGTCAAGTGGTACAGCCCTGGCTTTTGGATTTTCTTATCCGGTTGGACTTTATTTTTCATTTGGGATAAAACGAGCAGTTTATCCAGATGAAGGTATAAGTTTTTTGTTTAGCGTGGATACTGCGTTATATTAGTAAGTGATTTTAACGCACTATAGAGCAGAGTACACAACTAATAATGAAGGAGCTTTATGATGATAAAGAAAACAATTTTTCCCCTGCTGTGGTTATGCGGCATTATAGCCGTTGTGGTTTCTCAAAATAGTACTACGACTGAACAGCAAGCAATGGAAGCCTTGATAGAAAATTTAAAGCTTAAAACCGCTCAGCAACCATCTAATGCGGAGCTCTGGTTTTCTCTTGGAATTGCCTATCATGATTTGTGTAACAAATATATGATCAAATGCGCTAATGATGCTGTCCAGGCATTGGAAAGGGCCAGCAAATTACGAAACGATGCAGTTACTCTTGCCTATCTTGGTTCGGCATGGACGCTTGTTGGACGAGACGAGGATAACCCGTTACTAAAAATAGATGGTGTTCTTAAAGGCCTTACTTATTTAGATTCGGCGGTTAAACTTTCTCCGTCAGATGTTATTGTTAGACGTATTCGATATGAAAATAATTTTGCCCTTCCTGACATTTTTGATAGAAAAAAAATAGTTGAAGAAGACCTAAATTTTCTCGTAAAACTTTATGCAAAAGACCCTACGGTTTTCGAAGGTAAGTATGATGCGGCTCATGTATTTTATTACAAGGCCCGGATGGAGTTTATTAAAAAAGATTGGAAGTCTGCCCAAAGATATGCTTCGATTGCTAAAGCTATTGTGAAGGATAAGGACTTAGCTATAGAAATAGAAAATTTTCTTAAAGGAGGAAAGTAATTATGGTATTAAGATCATTATTAAAGGGTATAAGTACAATCTTTTGGGGGGTATTATTGGTAATAACAATAAATGGATGTAGTAAGCCTGAGAGTGAGCAGTATAAAGAAATAAAAAAAGCATACCAAAAAGATCCCCAAAATCAGGAGCTCCTTGAATCTTTATTAATGCTTGAACTGCTTGAACGGGATAACGCTGCACAGGTTATACGTCTTTACGAGCAAAACAAGGATCTCTTGTCTGGTCGGGTAATGGCAGGGGTGTATTATGCTACTGCGTTATGCAAAATGGCGGGTGAATCTAAAACTCCAAGCCTTCAATTAAAATATGTGCGAGCGGGGATGCATGAATTTGAGCTGCTTACAGAAAAGTGGCCTAATGAAGGAAGGGTATATTTATGGCAGGCTATTACATATAGTAATTTTCCAGTAATTTTAGGGGCTGATAAAATAGTTCAGAGTATAATTGAAATGATAAATCAAAAAATTGCTTCCCAAGAATGGATATTTGCTGTAGAAGAGTTAAAACAACTTGTTTATGCTTATGTAAATCTTGCCAGAGAATACAAAAGCCTTTCATATCTTGATTCTGCTCGGATGCAAGCTGAAAAAACAGGACTAAATCATGATACCCAAATTCAAACGGTTATTACAAAAGCTGCTGAGGAGATAAAATGAAAAGCGAAATACTTCGGTATGAAAATGTCTATAAACAATACAAATTAGGGGAAACGGTTATTGAGGCTCTCTCTGGAGTAACCCTTTCTGTTAGGGCAGGTGAATTTACTGCCATTGTTGGTCCTTCTGGAAGTGGAAAATCGACCCTGCTCCATCTGGGGGCAGGGCTTGATAGGCCAACGAATGGGAGCGTTTCCCTTGCAGGAAAGGACCTCCACAAGATGAAAGACGAGGAGCTTGCACGTATCCGTAACCACCAAATAGGCTTTATCTTTCAAACCTTTAATTTGATTCCCGTTCTCACGGTACAGGAAAATGTAGAGTACCCCAGCCTGTTGTATCCTGAATCCCGCCAGAATCGGAAACGGGCAAAAGAGCTTTTGGAACTGGTAGGCCTTTCGGATCAGGCTGAAAAACGGCCCAATATGTTATCAGGGGGACAGCGTCAGCGGGTTGCTATTGCGCGGGCCCTCATCAATAATCCGACCATCGTATTTGCCGATGAACCAACTGCTAATCTTGATCATGCCACGGGAGAATCGATCATGGATCTCTTACGAAAGCTTAATGTTGAACTGGGAACTACTTTTTTATTTTCGACCCATGATCCTCGTATTATGGAAAAGGCCCATCGTATTATCAGAATAGAAGATGGGAAAATTACCAAAGAGACAACCGTTTCTAATAAGGATATGCCATTATGACGTGGTTAGACCTGCGGCTTGCATCTCGGAATGTGTTTCGTCAGGGCCTACGAAGTATGATGCCTATTTTGGTGGTAACTCTTTCCTGTTATGTCATCATTCTTGTAGGGGGCTTGTATCAATATCTGTTTGACTCGCTAGAACAAAGTGTAATACGTTCAGAGGGGCATTTTAAAATTGAGGCTCCTGGCTTTACTGAGAATCAAATAAGCGGTTTTGTAACGGAAAATCTTATTGCAAAGTTAAAATCCCTTAAAGAGGTCCGGGTACTTGCGATACGTTCTCCCATTTCAGGAATCATTGGTTTTGGTGAACAAAGTTCTGTTTTCTCTGGACAAGTAATTGATCCTTATGCAGAACAGGTAATGCAGAAATGGCCCAATAATATTGGAATCAAAGAAAGAGAAGATGATCAAAAAGCTTCAATTGGTTCCTTATTAGCCTTGGGGCTTGGTGTTAAAGTAGGAGATTGGATAAGCGGCATTTCAGGATACGAAAGTTTTGCTGTAGAGATTGGCGAGATCCTTACTACTGATTCAGAAGAAAGTGATCGTTTCTTTCTTAGATTACCATATCGGGCTCTTGGTGGCATTAATTATAGGACTGTACGTTCTGTACATGTGCAGATAAACGACCCTGCAAAACTTGCAGATATTATCCAAGAGGTTCAGTTCATTTTTAACGAGGTGGGAATTAAAAATATTAAAATAACCGAGTATACCTCTCCAGAGGGATATATCTCTTCGGTACAGAGAATCTATGGGGATAATCTTCGTTTTATTATGATTGTCCTGTTTGTGACCGTTTTCTTTTCTATTGCCACCACGTTTACCCTTTCTCTTACAGAACGAATTCAAGAGCTAGGAACTATGCGTGCCTTTGGAGCAAAAAGTAGCCATCTCGAAGTTCTTTTCCACCTCGAGGCTCTATATCTTTCGTTGTATGGGTTTGTATTGGGAACCATAGGGTCCCTTTTAACAGGTGTCGTAATTAACTGGACTGGTGGTATTAAGCTGCCACCGCCTCCCACCGTTCATACCGCAATTAAAGTAGGATTTTCTTTTAATTCCATCTATCTTCTTTCTGCTTTTGTATTAGTTCTGATGGTGGGACAACTTTCGGCCTTTGTTGTTACCCGAAAAATTGGACAACTTACGATAATTGAGCAGTTGAGAATCAATACTTAGACGTTACAAGAAACCTATAGGAGATAAAAATATAGGAGGTGAAAATATGGGTAAAAAATACAAAATCTTTTTTTCGGCGGGGTGTAGTGTTTTTATGCTTGTTTTTTTGATACTACCTGGCTTTTCCCAAGAATCATGGCTAAATAGTCTTAAGGAAGCTGATCGATATCGACTCTTTTCAGAAAAGGGTTTTAGTTTTGAATACCGTCTTACTGATAAAGGTGAGACTTCCACAATGATGGTATATCTTAAAAACACGGACCGTTCGGTGGTTTTGTGTGTGTACACCGCCCCTCCGGAACTGGTAGGCCGAAAAATTTTTATGGATGGTAATAGCTTCTGGCTGCTAGATAAAAGAATGCAAGATCCCATTCGGATCTCTGCCCGCCAAATGCTCTTTGGTCAAGCCTCGGCAGGAGATATTACCCGCATTTTGTTTAGTGATTCATACAAAGTGCTCGAGGGAAAAAAGGATGGACCAGTGATTATTCTTGAATTAGCAGCTCAACCTGGAAAAGAAATAAGTTACCCCCGGGTAAGACTTGAATTAAATGATGCCGATTCTCGACCGGTAAAAGCCGAATTATACGCGGCAACAGGAACACTTATGAGAACCATCTATTACGAGAAATATAAAACCATCAATAACAAAATTTTATTAACCCAATTTAGAGTGGTTAACGAACTAAATAAAGAAGAAAGCATTATTGAACTTGACAAATTTGAAGAAAAAACCCTGGAGAATCGTTATTTCTCCCGGGAGGGGATGAAGGCTCTAAAATGAACTGTCTGTATAATTATTACAATAGGCTCACTTCATTAATAGTAATTTTGCTTATCAGCGGGGGAGGAAGCGCTCTTTTTGCTCAGAATGAAAGGGTAAAGATTGATTTTGAACACATATTTGGTCATGAAGCCCTATTCCAGGTGCTTCGGGATGAGGCTTTTTTAAACCCTGCCAATCAGCTTAATGAAAAGTATGCCAGTGGTCATTTTTTCCAAGTTATCTACGGCGATATCACTCTTTCAGAAAACCTTTTCTTTCAAATAGGTACCCGGGTAAAATGGTTTGGGTGGCATAACGGGATGGATACCGATACTATCGGGGTAAATCTATATGGGATTACCGAAAATGATAGTTTTGATATAGAAAACTGGCAATTAACTTATATATGGCCGGAAGCATTTTTTTCAATGGGAATTGGGAGTTTACCATGGACTCCTGGGCCAGCAAAACAGCTTAAAGCTGCTAATTATTTTGAATGGCTTTTCGGGGAAGAAAAAAATAAAACCCTCCTGTGGAGTGCTTTTACCTTCGAGCAATCTTCAATAAAATTCGTATATGCTCCGCGAGGTCCCTGGGTTCCCGAATCTTTCCTAGAGAACTCCCCCTCAATTTTACCGGGTTCATCAATTTTTTACAGCCAGGGGCAATTTTTTGCCGGTTCCCTTGATATAGGACTATTTGTGAGTTGGGATAATGATTGGACTACTGGTGGCTGGGCAAGTTATATGATAGGAACGGATCTTCTTGCCTACGGTGAGGCAAGTTATACTACTAAAAATTGGATGCCCCTGCTTGATTCTTCAAATTTTACGGTAACGATGACCCGAAAAAATGGTATCCGCACAATGGGAGGAATATTATATAGCTTACCACTTATCGATCTCTCTTTTTATTTTGAGGTAATGTATATTGGCGATGCTTATGATAAAAAAGAATGGGAAAACCTTACCCAAACTTTGTCTACGGCGAATAGTATATTGGGCCCTGCTGCGGCAGGTGTTCGAGGTTCTGTGCTCCAGCATATGCGATGGTCATATATGAGTCCTTGGAATTATGCACTCCATCTAAGACCCAATTCCTCTTTGTTTAATATTCTTAAGTGGTCGTACAGTATACGGTATGGAATTTTAGGAGACTTTTATTCCCGCGTAGACCTAAGTTTTAAGATTTTTGAAGGGGTGGAATTTCTCTTTTTATGGGACGTCCCTTTTGCATGGGGAGAAGATATAGGAGGGCGAGGAACAGAATATTTTCTCTATGAACAGCGCCTTAAACTAAGTATCCAAGTTACCTTGTAGTACTCCTAGGAAGGTAGCGCCCTGAATTTAGCCGAGCATAAGGAGTTTATTATGATTTTTTCTTTGGCTTTTCGAAATGTGTTTAGAAACAAGCGAAGAAGCCTTTTAACCATGGTAGGAATCGTAGCTGGTACGGCGAGCATACTTATAATGGGTGGTTACTACGAATATAACTATTGGGGATTACGGGAATCTTTTATACGAAGTCAGTATGCCCATATACAAGTTGCAAAAAAAGGATACTGGGCTCAAAAAGAACAAGATCCATATGCATTTGTGATCCCCCATTTTGAAGAGCTCATTGCTTTGCTGGAAAGCCAGAATGAGGTAGAGGCGGTCTCTCCCCATTTTAATTTTTTTGGAGTTCTACATACCCGAGAGGGGATTTCTGAGCTTGTGATGATAAGGGGGGTTGATCCAGATCGGGAGAATAAATTGAATACTTTTTTTACTCGCAAGGTTGGAAAAGATCTTCATGTGAACGATATAGAGTTTGCTGAACTTGGGATACAACTTGCTCAAAGAACCAATCTTTCGGTGAACGATGAATTTTCGTTAAGTACGGTTGCTGCCGATGGATCTTACAATGCGTTACCCCTGAAGGTAAAAGGGATGATAGGAAGCTATTCGGCTGATTTTGATGCAAAAATCTTAAGGGTTCCCTTAAAAACTGCCCAAATTCTTGCAGGTATAGAGGGGGTACAGGAGATTGCGATTCTTTTAAAAGATACAGAAAAAACTGTCTTCTTTCGAGATAAAATTATAAAGCTCCTAGCGGAAAAAGGGTGGGATCTTGAAGTTACCTCTTGGGATCAACATGCTGGATATTATGCCCAGGTTGTTCAGTTTTACGGCGGTTATTTCCGATTAATCCTCATGGTTGTTATGGTGGTTATGTTTTTTTCTACCCTTAATACGATGATCATGAGTGTTTTTGAGCGAATTGCAGAAATTGGTACCCTTCGAAGTTTTGGAGCTTCCCGATCATTAATTCTTTTTCAATTCATGGCCGAAGGATCGGTACTTGGTATAGGGGGGACAATAATAGGAATTGTTTTTGCTTTTATTGGGGCCGCTATTATTTATGTGTCCGGCGGAATTCCTATGTCTCCCCCTCCTGGGCTTACCACAAATGTTTTTGTACAGATTATGATTACCCCCTCTCTTATTGCCATGGCCTGTTTTATTGGGATTGGTATACCCCTTCTTGCCTCTTGTATCCCTTCGATCCATGTCATAAGGACTGAGATAATCGATCAAATTCGGCATGGTAACTAGATCTTTTTATTCGTTGTCATTACTGCACCTTCTTCTTTATGTTTCATATGTATATGCACCCACATCCAGGAACTGGGCATGATAGGATGTTTCCAGGATGTATCGAGCAAGGTCAAAAATACTTGTCTTACAGCGGAGAGCAATGGTGGAATCGGAACTGGCAATGGCGGTCCCCGTAAAGGTCTGCAGGGGGATATCGGCGCAGTCTTCGAGCATCACCTGAACGAAAGCTTCGTGGTGCTTCAGGTTTTGTTCAATCTCGTGGCGGTACTCTCCGCTGTGGGAAACCGGCGCGTCCAGGTAAACCCAGAGGGGACCCACCGGCAGGTGGAGAAGGGTTTCACAGAAAAGAGTACGGGCCCAGTCCCAGTCTTCGGTCCTTTCGATTCTGCCGTGGGCACCCCCGGCATCCCGTAACAGGCCGTCCGTACTGATAAAGAGGGGATGGCCCCGTCGGTAGTTAATCAGGGTAAAAAGCACATTAAAGCCATCGATGGCAAGGCTTGCGTTTTTCGGAAGGGTGGAAACAAGTTTCATATGGATCTTTTCATTCTTTTCATCATCCAGGACACCTCGAAAAAGTATCATCCGTTCGGTGTGGGAAAGTCGGTACCGGTCCCCCACGAGTTTCAGGGTGGAAGGAATGGGGTAGCCCCGGTTAAGGAGGAGACGATAATCCCTGAGAGCCAGAGCAAAATCTTCCGAAAGCTTCATTGTCTATTCATCCTTACATAGGATATACTATATTAAACTACTGTTCGATATTGAAGAAAAATTTGTAGAGAGGGCTACTCTATGAGTGTCTGTACCGTCGAAGCGAACCTTAAAAAATGCACCTGCACCTATCCCTGCGAAAAACGGGGAAAATGCTGTGCCTGTATCGCCTACCATCGAGCCCACGGCGAATTACCGGCCTGCTATTTTAACGCCGAATATGAAAAGACCTACGATCGTTCTATCGCGAACTATCTCAGAATGAAGGGGCGTGCTTAAGGGAGTATTTTCAACTACCACCGCTATGGAACAACGGATTATATCGATGGGTTGAGGAGGCTCTAGATGGCTGCCGAGCAAGAGAGAAAGACAGAGTATGGCCTTTATACCCTTGTTAGCTTTGTACCCCCGGAGTATACAGAAAAACTTTTGGAGGCCCTTTTTGATGCCGGGGCGGGTAAACTGGGAGCCTACGATCACTGCGCCTTTGTGTCCGCCGGGGTAGGGCGATTCCGTCCCCTTCCGGGCTCTGACCCTTTCATTGGGCAAGAAGGAAAGGATGAACTTGTCCGGGAAGATCGGGTAGAACTCGTTGTGGCAGGGGAAAACCTGGAAGCAGTTCTTACTGCCTTGCGCCGGGCCCATCCCTATGAGGAGCCCGCGGTGTATGTATATAAGATAGATCCCCTGGCGATCCGACAGCGTCAGAACCAGTGAAAAGAGGGTCCTGGTTCGTTTGAAAAAGCACCCTTGCTTGACGCTCTGGAAACCGGTACTACAATTAATGTATGGTATTTACTCTGTATACGGTGCCCCTGTTTGTGGCGGGGGGGCTTTGTATTCTTGTAGCCCGATACGTGCAGAAGCATCCGGAGGCCCCCGCTGCCCGTCCTTTTATATTTCTTATGTGGCTCGGCGTGGGGTGCGCGCTCTGCCATAATAGTTGTCACCTAGAACAAGATGGAACAGGAGGTGACCTATGGCTCGGTATAGCGCCCAGATACGGAATACAATTCTTAAAAA
>NZ_PTQW01000043.1 GCF_004343725.1 Treponema sp. J25 | reverse complement strand
GAGGATTCGTTCGGTAATGTCATGTATTATTCCTTGATGTTCAATACTATTTCCCCTTTTATCCTTTAGGACGGAAAGAAATTCTACGGCATATATTGGGATTTCGTTTTTCCCTTTAAGGATAATTTCATAATTTCTGAGCATCCCCTCTTTTTCTAAACGTCTCAGTTCATATTCCCGATCGGAGGGGTTATAAAAAAACTCGGCAAAATGATGATTCAAAATATCCTCTTTCTTTGTAAGTCCCAAAAGGTGAATTCCAAAGTGATTAATAGTGATAATCCGATCGTCGGGTGTGGCGGTGTAAATGAGCATTGGGGCTGTTTCAAGGAGAGTCCTTAAACGATACTCCTTGGCTTGTATTTCTTCTGTTACCTGTTTTGCTCGATATTCTGCAAGTAGTCGTTGAACACGATTATGAACTATGGGAGCGATAAGTTGGGCTACTTGGGTAAGGAGGGTAAGTTCTTCTTCACTCCAGGGAGCATACTCTCTCCCGAGGAGCAGATAACCAAGGGCACTGGCAGAAGCATAAAAACGAAGAGAAACACAATAAGGGAGAGCTTTTTCGAAAAGAGGAATATGGTAAGGGCCAAAAAGATATGGTTTGTTTTCTGTTTTACGACAGGCGGTAGTGATAATCTCATCCCATTGATGCTGGGAAAGGGCAATCGTATAAGGAGAGCCTGCAATACTATAATGATGATGACCTTCTAGGTCCTGGAAAAAAATTGCCACCGTATCAGCATGAAAATATGTTTTTATGAGGTTTGTTGCATCGATATCAGCCTTTGTCGTTGGATCTTGAGCGTACAAAAGGCTTATTTGTAGAAAAAAATTCTGATATTCCTGCATATTCATTTAATATTGAGTACCGACAAAAGCCCCAATAACTGAAAAACTTCTCGGACCTTTGGTTGACAATTAATAATTTGAACAGAGATATTTCTTCGAGAAGCCTGGAGAACTAATTGGGAAATACTTCCAACTCCGGTACTGGAAATATAATGGAGACCAGCAAGATCGAGGATAATGGTGGTTCCTGCAAATAACGTGGCCAGAACTATTTCCCCGATGGTTCCAAATTCAGTAGCGCTTTCTAAGTTAAGTTCCCCTCCAAGATGGATGGTAAGATGATTATCATCTTCCTGGGTAATAGCAAGCGTTGTATAAGGATATCGTTTGTTAAAATGAGAAATACACTCGGATAATTCCATTACCCTTGTATCCTCGCAGTTAAAATGGTCACATCGTCGGTAAAGTTCTTTGTCCCTGAGATTTCCAGGGCTCGATTTAATATATTCTTATGATATTCCTGAGTATATTCAACTCCTTCGAATATAGTTTTTGCAGAAATTGTTATGATATGGTCGTTGTCCTTTTTGTATTCGACTAAGCCATCGGTAAAAAAAGAGAGGATATCCCCTTCTTGTAGTTGTGTTATCTGTTCATTAAAGTTGACATTTTGGGCGTATCCTATTGCAGATCCAGCTACGGGAAGTTCATATACCGTTTTATGGCGAACCAATATGGGATGACACTGACCTGCATTTGCATATTGTAAAATGTTGCTTTGAAGATCCATGATACCGGCAAAAAAGGTAATAAGAATCCCTGTGGTCC